>JALUWV010000029.1 GCA_027019335.1 Sulfurimonas sp.
GGAGCTTCATTACCTTCTCTAAAATCTACATCAATTACCCAACCATTATTGATATGTCCTACCATAGGCATATACCCTGGAGCATCTTTATATGACCACTTTGCTGTATTCTTATGTGCTTCAATAAATGTTGCATCTATATCAAGAATAAGTTCTTGATTCTCAATACTTTTTAGAAATTGTTTAAGAAATTTCTTGTTTATTTTTCGCATACCTTCTTCACCATTGACCCCATGCTTACGAAGATACTTTGAAAAGGCATTTGCTGTTGGAATATTTTTTATCTTCAAAAGTGTTGTAAGCGCTTTATCTACTTTTATCTCTCTGATATCATCAAGAAATCTTCCACCGCTATGAAGCATTAAAATGAAAGGATAAATAAATTCAAATGCTGAATAACCGTTGTTCCTCTTGGCTTTAGGTAAGTTGTCATTACAGAGTGACTCAAAATTCATACCTTTGAGGTATTCTCCAAGTATTGCTACTCCTGTTCTTGGTGTTAATTTTTCGTTTGTGGATTCTAGTTTGAAGTTTAATGTTGTTTGTGTCATAATTCCTTCTCGTTTTTGAAAAAGTTACACCCGTTGGGTGAAGTCTTTGAGTGTGACTTTTTCGCTTGTAAGTACCTAATTATAGAGCAATGAAGCTTGTTGTCTAATTTGGTATGGAATTATTGGGGCTATAAACACTCGTAGAAGCATACTTTCCACTTGTGTCATGTGTACCTGATTCTTCTTCTTTAATGATGGTGTTTGTTCGTGGCTTGTACTGAGTGGACTTCCCAGCTGAACTTCTTCCATTTAAAATTATTTCTTCTACTAGACCTTCTTTGAGGTTTTCTAAGATAGTTAGAACTGTTTGAAGTTTAGTATCATCAACTCTTATTTTGAGTTCGTTCATACGTGTTTTCTCATTTTTTACTCTGTCTCATTTTTTGCTTTTTTTGCTTCTTCTTGTTGTTGATAGTACTCTTCTTTTGTGATTTGTGCTCTTTTCTTCTTGTTTGTAAGATATAAAAAGAGAAATAAAACAATTGCAACTATAGTCATGACAGTACCTACTATCTCTTCTGTTGGTGCAACATATTTTTCTTTAGGATGGTAGTCACTACAAGCTTGTAACTGTTTAGGAATAGATGCTGTAACTCTTCCTTTTATAGCATCTAATACAGCCATTTTTACATCAAGTGGAAGTTGGTGAATACCGCGAAGATAATGTGTTATTTCACCTGTTGGTGATAGAACAATAACACCTGTACCATGTGTGTATTGTGTTGTTTCTGAGGGTAAGTCACTCTTTTTATAGCGAAAACCGACTGCATCGACTAGCTTATTGGCACTTCCATTTTCACCAACAACAAAGTTCCATGATGCATGATCAAAAGGGCGCACTATAGATCTTAAAATAGTCCTTCGCTTGTGCTTTGCCATAGCTGGAGTTTCATCTTCTGTAAAACTGAGTGTTAGCACTTGATAATCTTTACCCTCTTTTAAATCAACTTCGGAAAGTGTTTTGGCAAAATTATTTAGCTCAGTTGTACATACACCAGAACATCTGTAGTAGTTAATTGTTAAAAGTGTGGGTTTCGCATTCATTAACTGTTTAAGAGTTTTTTCTTCACCTTCTTGATCAAGAAATTTTAGGTCAAGCGGAACCATAGCTCCAAGTTTTTCATGAGTGTTAACTCCTCCTAAATCTGCTTCTTGAGCATTTACAAAAGCAAAGAGTAGTGATAGTAATAATAGTAATTTCATAGGTTAGACTCCAATATAATTTTTTAGTAAAAAGTCTTCTAAAGAGACTTTAAAAATGCACTCATAAAACGTACACCTGCACCAGTTCCACCGTACACATTTACATCCCATGGAGATTCAGTATACGCTGATCCTGCGATGTCAAAGTGAAGCCATTTGTCTTTGTTCTCTTCTTTGATGAAAGCATCTAAAAAGAGTCCAGCTGTAATCGCACCACCGTAAGGCTTGTTTGAAATGTTACAGATATCTGCTATTTCACTTTTTATCTGTTTTTTGAGATGTTTGTTAAATGGGAGAGAAGCTGTCAGCTCTCCTGCGTTTGCAGAGGCTTTACCTACTGAGTGCTTGAGTCTACTTGAGTGTCCCATAACACCAGTTGTGTACTGTCCTACGGCTACCATACAAGCACCTGTGAGTGTTGCAAAGTCAAAGATATAGTCTGCTTTTACCTTGTCTTGTGCATAGTCAAGAACATCAGCGAGGACTAAACGCCCCTCTGCATCAGTGTTTCTTACTTCTATAGTTTTACCGTTACGAGATACTAAAACATCATCAGGTTTATAAGCATCACCACCAATCATATTCTCAACGGCACCGATGAAAGCATTTATCTCTACATCGAGTTTCATCTCTGAAGCTGCTTTGATGATACCTAAAACGGCACAAGCACCAGCCTTATCCATCTTCATAGTTACCATAGAAGCACCAGGTTTGAGTGAAAGTCCACCACTATCGTAAGTGAGACCTTTTCCTATGAGATTGACTTTTTTCTTCGCGTTTTTAGGCTTATATGAGAGGTGGATGAGCTGAGACTCATGGCGAGAAGCACGACCAACTGCAAGCATAGAGGTACAGTTCTCTTTGAGAAGTGCTTTTTCATCAAGTATCTTACATCCTAGTCCGTTTTCTTTTGCAAGCTTTTTAGCGAGTTTTGCAAAAGTAACAGGGTTAAGATCTTCTGGTGTAGTGTTTACTATGTCACGAGTAAAACAAGTTGCATCAGCCACAATAACAGCATCACTAAATACTTTTATAGCAGACTTATAGTCATCTTTTGTGTAGATAAGCGAGATGTCTTTAAGTGTAGGCTTACTTTTTGTAGTTTTATATACTTCATAGCTATAGCCACCAAGTACAAACCCTTCTACTAATGCGGGTATAAGAGATTTGTTACTTATAGCAATGTTGGCACTTTGGTACTCAGTATTTTTA
>JALUWV010000030.1 GCA_027019335.1 Sulfurimonas sp.
GTTATACCTGCTAATATCAAGTATAACGCCTTCAAAACTATCCCTTTTTGAACCATCGGGAAATTTGAAAACTTGAGCTTGAGAAATAATCTGTATAGTAGGTAGTATAACATCTACTCCATCAGCCTCGTCGGTTATATCAAAAGTCTTTGTTAAACCAAGATACTCAACTATGCTCTTGTTTTTCTCAACCACTGCCAATTTTTCTTTCGCCATAATTAACTCCTTTTGGATTTTATTATTACCCTTTTTTTCAGGGTAAGGTTGAATAAAGAATCAGGTATAGCAGCATTGCTTCCATCCTCTTCCATCTTTTCTTTTAATACCGAGGTCAGTGACCTGGCATTAACCGTTTCTTTCACAATGTCTGAATAACCATTCTCAAATAACCATTTTTTAGCTTCCTCGAACTTGTCCCGCTTGACAGATGCATAAATATCATCTCTACGATAAGCCATTAAATTACCATGACTGAATGATTGAATATCGGCATCGTCAAGCAAAGTCCTTAATTCCTGTTCATAATCATAAGCCTCATCTTTCAACACATTCAATTCATATTCCACCTCCTTAATTCGTTGCCTTGTCTTATTAAGATTTTGCAACAACTCAATAATATTATCTACATTTCCCATGAATACCTCCTATAAATTTTGTATATAATTAACAACTGCATCAGACATCTTTTCTTTCCGATGTAATGCATTTAATATAACCGAATCGATTAAATTCTTGCCGTTAGATGAACCAAGAATATGGTAATATGAACATTTATTTTTCTGCCCTTTTCTGTATATCCTGTCCCTTGATTGATTGTATTCTTCGTAGGAATAAGATAATGAGTAATATACAGCATAACTACAATTTACAAATGTTGTTCCCATCCCAATACTTTTAGGATGTGCTACCATGTATTTGGCATCACCTTTCTGGAATGCTATCATGTTATCCCTTTTATTTTTGTATGGTACAGAACTATCACATAGAACCGCATTATCGAGCAAATCAATGATTTGCTCTGCCTCTTTCTTGAACTGGGTCCATATAATAACCTGATGATCACCTATATCCTCTATTAGCTGACCAAAAGTTTTTAGTTTGCTATTCCCAATAGAGATAGTATTTGAATCCTCATCTATTATAAAACCTGAAATTATCTGTCTCAACTTCATTATCTTTGAGACAGCCTGATTAACTGTAATTGTCTTATCTTCAATATCAACTATCAAATCATTAAGCATATCATTGTAAGCCGAAGCCTCATCTTTGCTTAATTCAAATCGTATGTTGGAATCTGTCCTTTCAGGCAGGTCAAGAACATCTTTCTTCTTTACAAATACAGATACAGATTTTATCTTGTTAAGAAATTCTTCCCTTTTATCATTCTTCATATACCAATGAAAACCTGAATAATCGGAGTAAAAATATTCATCTCTAAACCGATAAAACGAATTTCCGAACAAAGAAACATCCAAAGCCCTCATCTGAGTAAAATACTCCATCTCGTTATTAGGAGCAGGATTACCTGAGAGCAGATAAATATTAGGAATAGTATCTGCAAGTTTAATAATTGCTTTCGTAATTTTAGCCTTAGGATTCTTTATTCTGCTTGATTCATCAACGATAAGGGTATCAAAATTCATCTCAGTAAGAATATCATAATACTTTATAAACGACTCATAATTTATAAGGTACATCTTCCTGTCTTTTGGAAAAGATTTGTTATTGTATTTTCTTATATTGCAGTATGAAATATCAAGATTGAATTTTTTGACTCCGTTTATCCACGCATCCTCTATGACCTGTAACGGGCAAACAACAAGTGTCATATTAGACAGATTAGATATAATGTTTAATGCTGTAAGTGTTTTTCCAACACCTGTATCAAAGTATATTGCATATCTGTCTCTTTTTTCTGCTATCTTAACAGCATCAGATTGATGCTTCATCAAATATGATGGAACATTTATCAATTCTCTTCGTACATTATTAACAGGGATACTGTTTATTTGGAATATCGATTTAACAGCCTTCCTTGCAGCATAACTATCATATATCCACCATGTCCTCGTTTTAGGATTAAATCTCATACCTATAAACTTACATTTATTTATGATATCCTGATCATAATCGAATGTTACGTAAATTTTATTTTCCGATATATAGCAATTCAATTAACTAACCCCCTTATTTTCGATATACCTTATTATAAACCGAAAAAATCGGTTGTCAAGATAAAATTTGAAATTTATCAAATTTTTTTTAGCTATAAATAAATATAAGTATAATAACGAATTTTTCAAGTTTTTATAATATTTTATAAAAAACTTGACAATTCAATTTTAACGGTTATATTAACTATAAGACAATTTATAGAATTTTCAAGGAGGGGTTTTTATGTTACAAAAAAAAAGGTATAAATTAAACAAGCGAAAACTGCAAAAGATACTAAGCGAACGTGGAATTTTCAGAATTGAACTTGCAAGGATGATGGGCGTATCCAGACAACGTATCACACAACTATTAACAACAAATATGCTTATCAATGAAAGAACAGCTCGCAAAATAGCGGACACTTTAGATATTGACATTAATGATATAATCACTAAAACATATAAGCCAGTAAGTGAAGGTATTATACAAAAAAATATAATAAGATACCTCAAGGATAAAAAATACTGGTACGTCAAATATTCACCTACTAATTATGGTGGCAAAACTGGAACCAGTGATATTATATCATGCCAACCAGGAACCGGTAAACTTATTGCCATAGAAGTTAAACGACAAGGTTATAAACCAACAAAAAAACAACAAAGATTTATCGAAACAATCAGAAACCTCGGTGGTATAGCCTTTGTTGCAAGATCAGTTGAAGATGTAAAAAAAGAACTCGAATAAAAAGTTGAATAAAAACCTAATCGAAGCCATTACAAACACAGCAAGCGGATTTATTATCTCAAATCTAATCGCATATTTTATCCTTCCATGGTGGGGATTTCACAGAAGCGTTACCGCAAGTATAGAAGTTACTATTATATTTACTGTTGTAAGCATAGCAAGGAATTTTGCTGTTAGATCGGTTTTCGATAAAATAAATAGGAGGAAAAATGATAACCATCAATGAGAAAGTTGAATTATGTAAACTTAAAGGAGGCAAGTAATGGATAATTCGATAACTACCAACCAACAGAACAAACCAACAATGCTATCCTATGCCCTTGAATACAGAAAACTCGGTTGGAGTATTTTTCCTATTCAATTCAAAGGCAAGAAACCTATTGTAGAATGGCTCAAATTCCAACACATATTGCCCACTGATGACGAAATAAGAACTTGGTGGGGTAAATACCCCAATGCAAACATCGGGTTAGCCACAGGCAAAGTTTCGGGCGTTGTAGCATTCGATTTTGACAACGATCTTGCACTTGAAAAATTTAAGACATTGGTCTGCGATATTATTGATTACACAATAATATCTAAAACACCGAGAGGATACCATTGCATATTCAAATACAACGATGACTTCCCAATTACAAACAAAATAGGCGTTGAAGAACATGTAGATATTAGAGGTGACGGGGGATACATTGTTTTGCCTCCATCGATAAACAAGGATAATATTAAATACAAATGGTTCAATATAAATCCAATCAGAGACGGCTTGGAAGAGCTTGCGGATATTCCTGATGAAATAATAGATTACATGAAAAAGAAATCGATCCAAAAAGAAAACGGAACAAGTAATAATGATCGAGGATGGGTTGACAAATTAATGCAGGGCGTTGAACAAGGCAACAGGCATAACGCTTTAATTAAACTTGCTGGATACTTCCTTAGAGTGAATAATATGACCAAATCGACAGCAACATCGATATTAAAAAATTGGAATATGCTCAATAATCCGCCTCTTGATGACAATGATATTTTTGATACTGTTAATGATATATATGTTAGATACATAAAAGATAAAAAAGAAGAAATAGGAAAAATTAAAGGCACGCTCAAAGAAGCAAAGGCTAACAAGAAAAAAGAAGAAAAAGAAGAAGAAAAGCAAGCTATAGCTCAAGAAATTACAGATGAAATAAATAAATTTGTAAGTAGTATAAATATACTTCAGTATCCCGACAATGAGGATCAATATCAAGTTGTATCAATAAACGGAAGATCAGTAAATATACCGGCAAGCTCAATAACATCTCCAACTGACTTCTTTAGAAAAACAGCAAAGGTCATACATAGGGTGTTCCCGCCAATAAAAAGGGAAATATGGTCTATAGTAATGAATTCTTATTTAGATAATGCAAAGATCATTCATGTTGATGAAAACGAAACTGAAATAGCAAGGATAAAAGAAGTCCTTCTCAGGAAGGCAAAAGAATTTGTAGATAACGATATATTAAATAGCAAAGCAGAGATAGAATTTATATTGAAACGATATGTTTATGTATATGGCGACGGAACCGCAGTATTTAAGATGTCGAGCTTTATGCGATGGATTGAAGATGTAGCAGAGCTTAAAACTCTATCAAGAAAGGAAATATCCTCACTACTTAAAATAATAGGATTTAAGTTTGATAGAAAAACCCGAAGAATCAAGTCTCATGTTGGAAAATTCTGGGTTGGAAAGTATGACGATCTCGTTGAAAAATAAAAAGTTTGAATTTGCCCTTGACTTTGGATAAAAGGGATTTATAGTATAGCCATCAATTTTCATATTGATTCTTAAATGTGTCTATTTGTAAATCAAAAATCACCAAAATTGTATCTGTTTGGTTACACCCAAAAAGTCTATATATATCAACAAACTTTGCTGAAAAAGTTTTCAAAGAACCTATATATATAGGAAGATTTTTCTGACCAATTGCAAACTTTTTTTTCAAAAAAATCTTCTTGGTTACAGTTACATTTGACGAAAATATACCCATTTTTTGTTGATATATATAGGATTATTGATTGTAACTATCATATTTTTTTAAGGTTACACTTGTTGATATATATAGGATTATTTGTAACCCTTCTATTTTTAGTTTAGAATCACTTAACTTTAGTTTTATCGCAAAACTACGAAGCAAGATTGAAAAGACAAAAGTAAAACTTCACTCAAAAAAATCTTCCCTATATAATGGGGTAGTTGAAAGAAAGTTTGTTGATATATCGTCATTATCACTTAGTAATAGTTATTTAATCCTATATGATTTCAAGCACAAAAAGATAGACAAGAGTTAGAAAATTAACCAACAATATATAATCCTGTTTATCTTTTTCACTCATTCGTCTTATCGGTAGCTACTATCCCCCCAACTCCCCTCAAATTCGCACAGAAACGGGTCAATTTTGCGTTTTGACGGTATAGGTAAGGTAATATATCGTTTGAACCCCAAAAATCGCCTTAAATCGCCTTAAAACGACTTCTCAGTAAATTGGCTTTTTCTTGCCCCCTCTTTTTCCGTATCAGTCAGCCCTTAAATTTCCCCAAATCAACGAATAAACCGCTCATTTTTGCGTTATAACTGCCTTCAAGGTATAATCCCTTGCCTACCCCTCAAAAAACGCCTTAAAATGGCTTATTTTGCGTTCTTGACTTTTTCATATCTTGGTGTTATTATTCAAGATATGAATAAAAAAGATTTACTTGTTATAGCTGAAAAAAATTGTCCTGCATGCAATTTTTTTAAGAGCAAGGTTAATAGTGTTAAGGTATGCGATCTTGACAGCAAAGAATGTTTTGATCTTGCAGAAAAGATGGATATAAAAAAAGTTCCAACAATATTGTTGAAAGATGGAGGAAAATTTGAAAAGTGCGACATTGAATACAAAGAGGGGAGGTTTACCGCTGTATGCAAAAATCAAAGAATAGAGTTGAAATAAAGATACCTAATGGTTTGAATCCTGTTTATTGTAACAGTTGTCGTGCTTTTATAGGATATGAATTTATCAGAAAGGGTTATTCTATAATTTTATGCAAGAAATGCAAAGCATGGAATATCCTCATCGGCAGAAATACAGATATTGAAAAGGTTAAATCAAAGGTTGATAAATTTTTGGATGATCTTTATAAGATCAAAAATTCTTAATTTTTTGCTTGACTTTTACGGGAGTTTGATTATATTAAGTATATTGAAAGGCTGACAAAGAGTAAAAAAGTCCATTTTAGGAATACAAAGCTCATACAAAGCCACATATTTTTTTGAGGTGTTTTATGGCAACATTAGGTGATATTATTAAGGTTTATGTAAAACCTTCTATGGACGGAAGATTGATTATCAGGAAGAGGGGAGTCAACAGACTGTCAGATAGAGTAAGAGCGAGAAATGAAGTTTTTTCTAATGCAGCTCACTCTGGAAATCTTTCGACGGCATGTAAGGGTAAACCTTGGAAACAGTTTGTAAGTTGCTTGAGAAAGCAGGGTTCTCAGTATCTAAAGTAGTTTGAAAAAATTGCAAAGGTCAAGCTCACTAAACAGTGGGCTTGGCGCAACTGTTATTTATGAGTGAAAAGTTCAATCCATGTGATATATCCAAAGGTAAAGGTCTTTTATTGGGTGATACTAATATGACTATACCTGACGACATAGTAAGCAAACTCCCTAAAGAAATGATTACTATAGAAAAAGGTGAGTGCGGTTTAACAGAGCAAGGTATTTACGTAAAAAGAAAAGATGGCAAATTTGATAAAATTATTTAAGAGGTATTTATTATGGCTAATTATCAATTTTTATTCGATATAAATTCAAAAACAAAAGAACGAGCTAAAAAAGAGGCAGAAACACTTTTAAAGATATTGGAGAAGTATTTTCCTTTAGTACGTGACATGGATATCGATATAGTAAGCGAAGAAGAGATTAAAAAATACATTCCTACTGAAGGGAATAATGATAGCGACTTCTTTACATATTATGGGGTATATAACGATGAAAATAATAGATTTTCTTCTTACAAAGGAACAATAAACGAGATTGAACTTTTTGTAGTAGCATGGGATGAGGCTAAGGCTGCATATACTTCAAATGCCTACGGTTTAAAAGGTTGTTCATAATTACTATTGTTGATCTTCAGGTATAAGCTTTACGATTTTGCCTTTGGTCCAGTCAACGAAATATGAAACGGTTCTGTTTTTATTATGAAAGGTGAGAGTTTCATATTTTCCGTTCTGTAATTTTCTTCTTGTTTTAACATAATTTTCGTTTTGGTGGTTGTCTTTCACTTTTTTTCCTCCTTTATATTTTGCTGACATCTTTGATTTCTCCGTCATCGTAAATAGTATATATTTTATCATCAGTTTCAACGACCTTATACAGTTTCTTTTTTTTATTCTTTTTTACATTCTCCTCTTCCCCTTTAAGCGATACACCTGCCCATGCTTTACTAATCCGATCATTCCAATAGTGAGGCGGAGTTACCGCCCTATATATCATACCTTCAAACTTATTATCAAGTGTATCACAAGTAACATATACACTTGAGAACAGGTCTTTTTTGTCTGTTATCAGGTCGAATCTTGACTTTACATCTTGAAGGAATGTTCTCATTTCCTTTCTTTCAAACCGAACCTGATTGATAGATAATGCCTTAACGAGAAGCACCTCAATGCCTCTTACTATGTTAATATCTATACGTGCAGCTTCCTGCGTTATATAGATAATAAGCAAGTCTTTTTGCCTTGCAAGACCATTCAGGTTATCTATAAACTTATTATTCTGACTCATACCTCTCCTTGCAGAGAAGTTCATATATCCCTCATCAACAAGAACAACACTACCTTCTTCGAATTCAAGTTCATCTGTCGAGTGTATGTAAGAAGGCAACACATCTGACTGAGGAAAGTTATATACAAAGCATTTCCTACTAAAGTGCAGCTCTTCAAGTAAGGCATGAGCGAGAACGCTTTTACCTGCGCCTCGCCTACCTATAATAAGTATAATACCAGTTCTTGGTATTAGTTTCATTAATTCTGGTTTAACCATAAAAACTCCTTAATCTTTGAGTCTATGAAATTTATCATCCTTTAATGAATAATAACCCACTCCGTGCAATGTTCCAGTTTTATCTTTGGTAAACATAAATAATCTTTTGCCAAGAACCTTGTGGTTGCTTACCTTAACAATGATATTTGTATTGCCCCAGACACTTTTCCATTTTACATTTGCAGTATTCATTTTAACCTCCTTTTTATACGGTCTAATACCAAAACTCTGTTATCTTTATAAAATCATTATGATAATTTCCATCACAATATTGATCATGATAAACAATGAAAAGATGTTTGCCAGGATCTAAACCACTTTGCCCGCAATCCTCTATCCAAATTTCTGTTTCTGTTACAGTATCGTAAATATCATCTATCAGTCTGCCTCTGCTCCAATTTCCAACTTTGGCTCTAAATAGTTCTTCATCAACTTGTTTTTTAATTATCTTACAGCTTGTTTCGGATATACCCATTCCATTCCTCCTTCAGTTTCCAGACAGATGAGACCCTATTACTAAAACCCATCTGCTTGATTTTTTCTTTATCTGTTACATTCTCAACCAAGCCTCGTTTTACCAAGCCGTGTAATGCAGGTAAGACACACTTACTCCAGTGCGATCCATTATCGCACTTCTCAATTTGTATTTTACTGCTGTTCACCGCTCCGCCGAATTCTTTCAGCCATTCTAACACTTCCTTTTGCCTTTTTCCTAAATTGGTCATTAGCTCTTCTCCTTGTAAATTATCCATTATAGTTCATACACCAGTTATCAAATGATTCTAACTTCCTCCGTTTTTCGTTTTCTTCATCTGTAAACTTTGAACTGTTGATAAACTTATCTTCAATTATTCTTACTTCATCTTGACCAAAGTTTTCATAAATACCGTTCTGTGCCTTTTCAATCAGATAATTTTTTGCTCTTCTGATTGCAGTTTCAATTCTCTTGCAATTTGTTATGTAATTAGTCATTTTTACCTCCATGTCTATTTGACTGTTATTATGTATTTCGTGGCACTTTTCCATTACTAAATGATTTAATCGTTTTAATTCTATCCAGTCACTTTCTGACAAACGATAACCGTTTTGATATTGTTTCATCAAATTAAACCATTCGTTTACTGTCTGTCTTTTCATTGATCCTCCTTCATAAATTTTTTATCTATGTTCAATATTTTAATATTCTACTTCTAAATAAGTCCCATAAGATAATTCTATTAGGTAATAATTATCTAATGGATTTTTATAGCAGTTTGATTTTCTGACTTCCATTATTTTGGTTTTATCAAAAAAATAGCTTATCTTTTTTGGTATGCGTTTTAGTTTCCTGCAATTCTCCCAAGTTGCAGGTTTTTTGTCAGATTGCCATATTCCTGTAGGGAAGTACCCTGTATATTGCCCTGTTAATGTGTGTTTTAACCCTGTTATTGATTTCATCTCAAACCTCCTTAATACACTTCTACAGTTCCATCTTTCTTTAACAGATAAACATAGTTACCGGAGCCTTCATAATCCCTTTTTGCATAGTAAAGGCTTATTTTTATGACACCCCATCCTGTATGTCGAGAGTCGTCTAAATTATATTTCTCTGCATCCCTTGCAGAACTCCTTAACAACTGTGCAAATTCGTATTGTGGGTCCACGCCTCTGCGTTTGATAAAGTCCTTGTTAAAATCCTCAAGCCATTTCAATGTTGCTTCAGGATACCCGTCCCAGTGTTTATAAACTGCGACACCTTCAAAATCCTCAACGAAAATAATAGCATTTGTGCTCATACTACACCTCCTTAAAATGGACACATCCAAATTGTGAACCCGTTTTTAGTTTTATTACTAAACCAGTGTCATCGACCCATCTTTGCCACCATTTACAATTTTCACATACCTCTTTCATAAAACCTCCTTCTTGTTAGTAGTGATAATCATAAGTTTCTATTATTATAATTGCATCATTCTTTTTTATATCCTTAATATAATACTCATAAAGCCCTACTTCATTTATTAAATCATTACCTATAGCGAAATAGAACTCCATTCTCGGGTCCAATATCTCACTTATACGATACATATCTGCATAAGTTAAATGATCCTTCATAATATTTTTTCTTGCGTTTTTTATACGATTAGCGATGCTGTTTTTTAACTCATTTGACAATTTTTTTAATTGTTGATGTTTAATGATTCCAATTGATTCACCATTTATTTTAGCAACATTTATTTTAATATTATAAGTATGCTCTAACCATTGCAAATCATCTATAAGAAACTTTTTGTTATTCATAACATAATCAGCAAAACGCAGAGATTCATATAAACTTGTTTCATCCCAAAAAGATCCACCTGCCTTATCAAGATCGTTTTTAATGTTATTCATTAGTTCTGTTTCATTTTTACCATCCGCAATTGGTTGCATTATAAAAATTCTACTGTGCATAAAAACCTCCTTAGATTAAATGATTTCACTATCATCGTATTTGGTGCAAAGTGGTCTGTATAATAACCCATAAAAAACACCTCCTTAAATCATTGCGAGTTCTGGATTCTCGCTTAATATGTTATCTCTTATAATGCCCTTTTCTTCAGCTTCTCTTATTTTCAGTCTTAACTTTTCCCACTTGGTATCTTCATCGTAATCTTGCTCACACCATCCGTAAAAACATTGGTCTATGTCTTCGCACTTTTGATTCGTTAATGGATGTAGGTAGCAAATTTCAACAGTGTCCCAGTTACTATCATATATACATGCACAAGACATTATATTGTAACGTGGGTCTTCATTAAGATATATCTTCATATATAAAGTAGATGTCATAAAAAACCTCCTTTTGTAATCACTACCACAAAAAAACCCTCCTGCTATTTTCATAACAGGAGGGTGATTGCAGTTACTGCAATGAGCCTCTAATCGTTTATAATCTTTAGTATGGCTTTGATAAGTCCTACTAAATGCCTGAATACTTCAGGTAACCTTTCTCTGATTAGTATTAAATCCTTTTCAATTTTATTCATATTCCACTTAGGTCCTCCTTATCTTGTAAATAGTTCGCATAGTAGTCTAAATCTTTATTTTTTTTGTTCTTCTTTCGTCTTTTTCCTTTATAATTCCAATCATAACCTTCATAACCATAACCTCCATAAGGATAAAAGCCTATTTGCATCTTTTTCTCGCTTATGTTACTAATATCTATATTAGCATTGTCTGAGATGTAGATAGATGTATCTGCTTTTATCTGCAACTTTGCAGAATCACTTACTTGAATCGATATTGTAGCGGTTGTAAATTGACCTTCACTATACAATATACTGGCTTCGAAGTTAGTGTTTATCGTTTCTACATCTGACTGCGAGAAACTATTACTCACGAATGGATGTCTGTGAATAATTATGTTGTATCCTTGTTGTCTAAACGGTGTTATATCTTCGGTGAAGTCAACTGATACACCGGTAACTTCCTGTTTAGGTATAACGTAGTCATCTGATACAACATATCCTTCCTTGCTCCATCCACCTTTTAGTAATAAAGAGAACTCTTGACCTTTTAACTTCTGGCTTATGGCATTGCATATTACCAGTGTTTTGTAAGATACCAGAATCTTTGGACTTTCTATAATGGTTAGTTCACTATCAAACACCTCATTAGAATCGATGTTAGATGTTTGTATAACCACTTTTTTATGCTTCTTTTGACCGAACATTACCTTTTCCCTGATATTTTTCATAATTCCTCCTTAACAAATCATAAATTGAAAATGTGTTTATAACCTCTTCCTTTACTTTATGAGTATTAGGAGAAGTTATGTATGCAGTTACAAGTGCTGCAATTAACTGAGGTGGTGCTACAAAGCTTGGTGTTACTGTGTATCTTACAGGTTCATCTGTGGTTGAGAATATACTGTCATATTTTGGATTAATATGAATAGTAACGCTATCACCATCATACCCGCCTGTAATGAACTGTCTGTTTGCCATATCCGGTGGTATAGGCTCCACAGTATCCCTACAATCAACTACCACTGATTCTTTGAAGTTATCCAATACTGGTTGCAATACATCTTCAAGCCTTGATTGTAATGCAGTTAATGATATATCTGGTCTTCGTTCATATATTAACTCAGATATAGCACTAACTTTAGGTTCGCCTATCTGTGAAGTTTTGAATGGTGTTCTGTTCAGATTGCTCTCCTCAACCTCATCTGGGTCTATTAACAGCATATTTTTAACTCCTACAAGAGCTAAATCCAATACAACCCAACTACCTACTCCGCCTACACCTATTATCGTTACAGATTCAGGTATAGACAGATTTAGGTTTTTCTGTCTGTCATACAGTGTCATGCTGAAAATACCTCCAATCTGTTTTCTTCAATATCACTTGGCAAATCATTATAGAGATGTATCATTTCATCGGTCGCATAGTTATCGTATGCAGAATCCAAGTTTACTGTTTCCAATATCTTTGGCAAATTTTCAGCAACTGTGGATAAATCTTTGCCTTTGAGCGATCCAATACATACATTACAAAACTTCCCATATTCCAAAGAAGAATAATTCACGTTCGGGTGAAAAGTTCCTTTCCGATTTGCAAAAGCTTGAACTACAACAGGTTTAATAGGAATATACAAAGTGTTGATCTTGATTTTACTGGTATCAAAATCGTCTGGTATATCATAGACTCTATTATGATATTTAATTTTGTTTATTCTGATAACCTTCTTGTATTCCAGATACCCAGTCATTATTTTTGAAGGCTTCCATCCATTTTGATACACACTCTTAAAGGATTCAAGACCTTGAATGAAACCTTCTTGAGATGCTCTGTCAGCGTCAGCGATTAGCTTTTCGATTTGCGTTTCAAATACTTTAATCTTCTGTTTTAACTGTATCTGAAATGATGATTCGAGTTCTTTGTATATCGCTGCGGATGCGTCTCGAAGGTTCTTAATTCCATCAATCTTCTTAATTCCTATGGAATATGCACCGTCACTTGTAACAAGTATGTTACTACCATCATTAAATATGGTTGGAGCAGTAAATTTTGATAAACCTTTAAAATTGTTTGGATCGTTATTTAAGAATGATATGTTATCTTGAACTATGATTGCTTCGTTTAGATTATTAACTCTTTCGTATAATCTCTTTTTTATTGCATTGGATATTAAGATGAGAGTGCTTTTAGATAAGTATTTATAAGGTCTGGTTAAACTATCGGTGTTAAAAAAAGTTCTTGACCATTCAACAAATCCAGTACAACTACCGTTAAAATCATAATCGGAAACATGAAAATTCCGATTATGATCCTGGTAACCTTTAGGTTTGATTGTATTGTAGAACTCTCCTTGAGTCCTAAATACAACTCTCATAAGGTTATCGATGTGTATGTAATCAAAAATTCTTTTAACATCTCTCAGTTCCCTGGATTTGCTTAAAGCATTTGTGATTACTTTTTCTTCTGCAGAATTACAGGAAACTTTACCTTTAAGACAAAGATAAAGTTTACCATGTATTTCACAAGGCGCCTGTTTAATAAGTACTTTCATACACAAACCTCCTTGAAGGGGGGATGAAAGTGAATCCCCCCTTCATAATTGTTAATTTAAGAGACCTTCGGAGCATTATACTCCTTTATAACTACAGTGCTTCCTGATGGAAGTGGAAAATCGCTGCTATGGATCGGGTCTCCATTCTCTGTTTCAAGGGTGAACTTTTTGATTCCTGCCTCTGATGCCACCTTTTTGACATCAGTAACATTTATTTCGCCATTGATTTCTGTTACATTGCCGTTGTAAATAACCTTGCTAACTACTACACTATTTGTTTCAAATACTTCAGACATTTAATCCTCCAATAATAATTTATTTTTGTTTAATGGTTACGGAGTTTAACTTTACACCATACAGAACTCCTTAAAACCGTATGGATAAATACCCTAATAAAACAGGCATCACCTCCTTATCAGTTATTGACCTTCCTCATCAGTGGGGCATCGGTCAGCTTACCCCAGACCAGAGCAATGCTCTGGTTTCGGATTTATCTGTTTATGATAGATTGATACTCTTTATCAGTCATATCAATAGCAGTGCTTCTATACAGGTGATCGTCATTTGTATTGCTGAATCTGACAAAACCGCCTCTTTCCTTATCAAACAGCATTAGCATATTCATAAAGAAACCTCCAATATACTTCTTGCCATATAGGTTTATAACTGACAACCCGCCACTGTTTGCATCCAAACCTTTGAGTGCTTTTTCCTTGCACTCGTTCCACGCTTTACTGATGCTAACCATATATTCCATCCTTCTTTTGATTCAATAAAAAAACCCTGACTCAGTTTGCAGTAAACTGCAACCCAAGTCAGGGTTAAGTCGGAGTATCTATTATTTGTCTTTCAGGCTGGCTTGATACTCCCTGAAAGCCTGCCTGAGCTGTCCGATTGAAGCTTTCTTTTTCAGGAAAGCCTCGAGGATGGCGAGGAGTTGTTTTAGTTTCACGATATTATTTTTGCGGTGTAGAAGAACAAACCTTCTACACCCAAAATTTCAGGCATATCTTTGAGATATACCTTCTGGACGGGTTTCCCGTCCAGAAAGATATCTGCCTTCTCGCATATAGCTCCACCGCCGAGCCCGAGGGACTCGAGGAGGTATATACTGACATTTGGATTGCCAAGAGAGGCACAAACCTCCTTGGCAATTTCCTTTGCCTCGATTTTTCTTCCTGAATATAGCCAGGAAGAAAAATCGTACTCTATGTGGACGACGTGATCGTCGTCCAAAGTTACAACTGCGTCTTCCGGTGGTTCCTGGTATTGCCCACAGGTTTCGGACAATACAAGAAACGACTTGCATCCGCATACCACGTGGCGAGCCTGCAATGCCCGCCAGTTCTCTGTGTACCCCATACACCCTTCGAGGGTGTAATTCATCAACTTTTCCATTTTGCTACCTCCTGCCCCTGTTTTTAAGCTCACCCTGTCCGGGGCTATGACGGGTGAGTGGTCTACAATTACCTGATGCTTGACCACTTGCTATCAGATACAGATACTCCATATAGGAGTACCTGTATCTGATAGCACGAAAAAAAGGAGAGCCTAAATAGACCCTCCTTTATGGAAGTGTTTCCGTGCCGACCTTTTGGTCGGCACGGTGGCTGGATACTGTCCAGCCTTGAGAGAAATAGGACGGACTCCAGCCCGTCCTTTCTTGAATGTGCCTCGTGCCTTGCGGAGGGCACGAGCTGCTCTCTTCTGAGCGAATACATCTGATTGTTTCATAGATTCCCCCTACTTGCAAGGGAAGGATAGCGCCAAAAAATGGGCGCAGTTATCCCCTGTTTTTTGATATATATTTTTTTGCTATGTTATGGTTCAGTTAATAAAAAAAGGGGATCGGATGATCCCCTTTTGCTGTTACTCTAATGACAATGTGGCATGCACAGCACTGGCTATGCATGCCAACATGGTCATTTGATGCCCGGCCTTCGAGACCGAGGCACTTGACAAAGCGCTCTGTTGTAAGCGAACGAGTTTGTCCTTAGATTTTTTTATAATCTTCGGATCGGTTATCAATCCATTATCAAGTGCATACTGCAGCTTGATAATTTCAGGATCAGCACTCGAGTTCTTTATGTCCGAATATGTGTCATAGAGCCTTTTTGAGAGCTCAAAGAACTGTTCCCTTTGTTTCTGATCCAACGCTCTGAGTGCTATTTTTGCAATAGCAACCGCTGCTTGTGTTGTTGTGTCTTTTAATTTCATTTAACACCTCCAATCCAAATTTTTTTGTTACAAATATTTTATCAATTTTTTCAATTTTGTCAAATTTTTTTATTTTATTTGTATAAAATTACCGAATTCAGAAAAAATTCTTTTTTTATTATTGATTATCTTATAATGTTATATATATTTAATAATATTATTATTATAAGCCCTAAGCCCTAAGCCCTAAGCCCTAAGCCCTAAGCCCTAAGCCCTAAGCCCTAAGCCCTAAGCCCTAAGCCCTAAGCCCTAAGCCCTAAGTCCTAAG
>JALUWV010000031.1 GCA_027019335.1 Sulfurimonas sp.
GTAAAAATGCAAGTTTATTTAGATAACAATGCAACTACAATGGTTGATCCTTTAGTAGTCGAAGCTATGCTCCCATTTTTTAGTGAGAAGTTTGGAAATCCTAGCTCACTGCATAAATTTGGTTCATCTATTCATCCAGAGATTATGAAAGCGATTGATCAGGTATATGCTGCTATAAACGCAAGCGACAATGATGATGTTGTTTTCACATCATGTGCAACAGAGTCAAACAACTGGGTTCTGCAATCAGTCTTTACAGATTATATTGTGAGTGGAGACAAAAAACATATCATTACTACAGAGGTAGAACACCCATCAGTACTCTCAACTTGTAAATGGCTAGAAGAACAAGGGGTGCAAGTCACTTACCTTCCAGTAAATGAGCAAGGGACAGTCGAAGCACATACAGTCAAAAGTTTTATCACAGAAAAAACTGCACTTGTGAGTGTTATGTGGGCTTCAAATGAGACTGGTATGATTAACCCTATCAAAGAAATCGGTGAAATTTGTAAAGAAGCAGGTGTGCTTTTTCACACAGATGCGGTGCAAGCTGTTGGAAAAATCCCTGTTGATTTACAAGATGTCCATGTTGATTTTCTCTCATTTTCTGCACATAAATTCCATGGTCCTAAAGGAATTGGGGGACTTTACATTAAAGATTCTCAAGCATTGAGTCCACTTTTACATGGTGGCGAGCAGATGGGTGGTCGTCGTTCTGGAACTTTAAATGTACCGTATATCGTTGGTATGGGAAAAGCGATGGAGTTAGCAACAACAAACATTGAAGAGAAAATGGCGGCTATTCGTGCAAAACGTGACCGTTTAGAGGATGCTATCTTAGAACTTAGTGATACTTTTACAGTAGGCGACAGAGCAAACCGTACACCAAACACTATTCTTATTTCTATTCGAGGTGTTGAGGGTGAAGGAATGCTTTGGGACTTAAACAATGGTCAAATAGGTGCTTCAACAGGTTCTGCTTGTGCTTCTGAAGACTTAGAAGCAAACACAGTGATGCTTGCAATCGGGGCTGACAATGAACTCGCTCACACAGGCATCCGTTTGAGTCTTTCAAGATTTACAACAGATGAAGAGATTGATTATACTATACAACATTTTAAAGATGCTGTATTTAGATTAAGAAATATTTCAAGTTCATTTGCGAAACAAAAACCAACAAAAGGTGGTGAAGTTCAAGAGTGTGAACTTCACTAACAACTAAAAAATAAACTAGTGCATTGGGCATCCCGCCGAGGGAAACCCAGTGTTAACGCAGGTAGCGGAATTATTTCCGATACCGTACAAAATGATAGGAAAGAGGTTTCCTTCATTTTATGAAATAAAATTAAGGAGAATAATATGGCTAAAGCTGATATGTTAGGCGAGTCTCTTTGGGATGCCTACTCAAATAAAGTAACAACACTTATGAATAATCCCCAACACCAAGGGGAACTTTTCCAAGGGGAAGTTGAAAAACGTGGTAACAAACTCATTGTTGCTGATTTTGGTGCAGAATCTTGTGGAGATGCTGTACGTTTATACTGGGAAATCGACCCAAAGACAGATACTATCATTAACTCAAAATTTAAATCTTTTGGTTGTGGGACTGCTATTGCATCAAGTGATGTTATGACGGAACTTTGTATCGGGAAAACGGTAAAAGAGGCTGTTAAAATCACTAACATTGATGTTGAGTTAGCACTTCGTGATGACCCAGAGACACCTGCTGTTCCACCGCAAAAAATGCACTGTTCTGTTATGGCTTATGATGTTATTAAAAAAGCGGCTGGACTTTATATGGGTGTAGATGCTGAGAGTTTTGAAGAAGAAATCATCGTGTGTGAGTGTGCTCGTGTGAGCCTTGGAACACTTCAAGAAGTGATTAAACTCAATGACCTCAAAACTGTTGAAGAGATTACAGACTACACAAAAGCAGGTGGTTTTTGTAAGTCATGTATCAAACCAGGTGGTCACGAAGCTCGTGAGTACTATCTAGTAGACATTTTAGCAGATACTCGTAAAGAGATGGATGAAGAGAAGATGAAAGCTGCTGCTGATGCACAGGCTGCTGGTGGTGGTAACTTTGAAGAGATGACTTTAGTACAACAAATCAAAGCAGTAGATGCTATCATCGATGAGAGTGTAAGACAATTCCTTATCATGGATGGTGGGAATATGGAAATCATTGACATTAAGAAAAATGATGGCTACATTGACATCTACATTCGTTACTTAGGTGCTTGTGATGGCTGTGCAAGTTCTTCAACAGGTACACTTTATGCGATTGAATCTACTCTTAAAGAGAAACTCTCAAGTAACATTCGAGTACTTCCTATATAAATTCTGAATTTTTCAGAATTTATACATCTCTCTCAATGCAAATAATGAGAGAGTATACTAAAAAACTTCTCATTATCTATGGGTTTTGAGAGGTAATTATTCATCCCCATTACTTTTGCTTTTGCAATATCTGCTTTATCTATATCTGCACTCAATCCTATGATTGGTATCTCTTGATTTGTTCTTCTAATCATCTCTGTGGCTTCAAAACCATTCATTTTAGGCATTTGAAAATCCATTAAGATAAGGCTATAGTACTTCTCATTTGCATGAGAATGAAAAAGATTTAAGGCTTCTAGTCCATTGTTTGCAATATCAAGCTTAATATCTGTCTCCTCAAGCATCGCTTCTACTAAAAATTGATTTGTCAGATTATCTTCGACGAGCAGGATTTTTTTATCTTTGAGACCTTTAATGTCTTCTGCACTTGCCTTGTCTCTGTGTATCGTATGAGTTTCAAAGAGAGAAGTTTCATGGTTTGCATCTTCTAAATCAATCTCAAAAATGAAACTACTGCCTTCATTTTCTTTACTCTCAACCCAGATTTTACCACCCATGAGAGCTACTAACTCTTTAGAGATAGAGAGTCCCAACCCTGTACCTCCGTACTCCCTTGTAGTACTCTCATCCGCTTGTGAGAACTGTTTAAAAAGTCTTTGTTTTGCTATGTCACTCAGACCAATCCCTGTATCTTTTACTTCACATCGTACTCTATTTTTAGATTTATAGCTCACAATGATACTTACTCCACCCTGCTCAGTAAATTTCAAAGCATTTGAGACAAGATTTGTCAAAATCTGTGTTAAACGAAGACTATCGCCTAAAAAGTATTTTGGCATCGTTTCATCATACACAACATTCAGAGATAAACCCTTCTCTTTTGCCTGTGTTTCCTGCTGTGCGAGTACCAATTTCGCGATTTCATAAAGATTAATTTCTATCTTTTCTAAATGAACCTGCCCTGCTTCAATCTTTGAAAAGTCTAAAATTGAATTAATGAGCTTGAGGAGATGTTCACCAGAAACATTGATACGTTCTACAAAACCTCGTAATTTTTCAGGTATTTTTTCCTGCTTTTTCAAAATCTGTGAAAAACCAATAATCGAGTTGAGCGGGGTTCTTAACTCATGACTCATATTGGCAATAAAGAGTGATTTTGATTTATCAAGTTCAAGGGCTTTGATACGAGATTTTTCAATCTCTGTAATATCTTGATAAATACTCATAAAACAAGTAATCTCATGGTCTGCATTTAAAATAGGGAAAATCGTTGCATTCAGCACAAAAATCTCTCCATTTTTGGCTTTATGATTAAGTTTTCCACTCCATGTCTCTTTGGCAAAAATCTGTTTCTTTATCTCACTTGTATAGCTATTATCATGATAAAGTGTACAATGTTTTTTCCCTAAAAAGCTCGCTTCTTCTTGCCCACTCATGGCACAAAATTTCGCATTGACAAAACTCAAAGTACCATCAAGATTAAATCTATTGACAAGCATTGCACTCTCCATGGCATGCTTATACTGTTGGAGTTCTGTGTCTATCTCTCTATTTTGTTCTAAGACTTTTTTATTTGCTGCAAACAACTCTTCTGAATTGAGTTCCAAGGTGTTTTCTAAAAGTCTTTTTTCTTTCGCAAATTCATCATAGCTTTGCGATACATTTTCAAGAAGAGACTGTGTCTTTTCATCTAAACTTGTAGGGTCAAACTCTTTAGAAAAGTGGCGTTTGAGTTGGCGTTTAAGGATTCTATTCATCATCTTAATCTTCGTATATCACCGTTATTGTCATAGTTTGGTTATGGAGTTCACAATTTTGAATATCATCTTCAAATGGTGCAATCTCTCCATAAGAGTAGAAACCTGTAAGTTGCACATCGCTTCCGAGTTCCTCGCCTACAGATTCAAGCTCTTCATCAACAAGTTCACTCATCACTATCTTTCTTCCAACACAACTTACTACAAGTCCGAGTGCTGGTTTCGCATTTTTCATATTAGCGATATGGGCTGCTTGTCCTGCCCCTTCTATAAGCAAATCAATATTTGGTTTCATGAGTCTTGCACTAAAACCCTCTGGGACATCCCCTGCAAAGGTAATGGACTTACTTGCTTCATCTATACCTAAAAGTGTACGAATCACCTCGGGGTCATCTTCTTTTTCTTTGATACTCAAAGGAAAACGCAGACCACTATTTGGTAAATCAGCTGCATATTCACCTAAATAGCGCTTATACAAATCAAGTGCTGGTTCACCATCGAGTTCATACAAAACATTTGCTTTTGACTTCGTAATGCTTCTCAGTGTGCCAAACTCACTCCAGCCACCATAGCAACCACTCCCAATATGAAGCTTTTCACCATAAAATCCAAGGGCAACGATGACACGTTCTTTTGCAACATCATTTGCCATGACATAAGTCTCTTCAAAATTTGCACCATCACCTGCTAAACCACCTGTTTTTGTGATTTGTGTCGCTTTGTTAAAGCCTTTTACCATCTCTGAACCATTGAGATTTAATCCATCAGAGAGAATAAAGAGATGTTTGAGACCTTCTTCATCAAACTTATCTGCTAACTCTTGAGAACTTTTTTGTATATCATCCCCATCATTAAATGATACAGAATGCAAAACAACTTCTGAATGCTCAAAGCTTACAGCCGTTGCGACAAGAGAGTATTGACTTATCTCTTCACCTAGAACATTTCCTGCTGAAGAACATCCCGCAATCGCAGCATTTGGATAATGCTCTCTAAGATAGTTATAATGCTTAGGATTTTTAAACTCTTCTCTATCCCCAAAGATAGTCACAAGACTTACCGATTCTGGTGCATTAAAACTACTCTCTATTTCCCAGTTTCCATCACTATATGTTGCTGTTTCTATTTTCATTCAAGACTCCATTAAAGTATCTTATACAAGTGTAGTCTATTTTGCATAAATGTATACTTTAAAGCTCAAAATTTAATGGTGCAGGTTTACCGAAGTAATACCCTTGAGAATAATCAACACCTAAAGTACATAGTACATTAAAAATCTCTTCATTTTCAACATATTCTGCTACTACTTGCATATTTTGCTCTTGTGCAAAGAGTACCATTGTTTTGACGACACTGAGTGAAAAATCATCTGTTATGATATTTTTTATCAAGCTACCATCTATCTTCAGTATATCAGGTTGATAATCTAAAATTCTCTCAAAACTAGAGTATCCACTTCCAAAATCATCAATGGCGATTTTGACGCCAAACTTTTTAATCTGAGTGATAAAAGATTTTATAAGTGCAAAGTCTTTTGCCTCTTCATCTTCTAGTATCTCAAATACTATTCTTTGTGCCTTCGCTTTATTTATTTCTAGAAGTCCAATTATTTTTTCTCTTGTCGCTTTTTTTTCTATATCAAGTGCTGAAATATTGATAGAAACATCCATATTTGTATGGTTTAAAACTTCAAAAGAGTTATTAAGTACGATGGATGTTATTTGTGGATAATACTTCCCTTTTTTCGCTACATCTAAAAAGAAAAAAGGACTTATAATATTTTTGTCTTTATCTATCAAGCGTACTAGGGATTCATATTTGACAATTTGACGTGTTTTGTTATCTACTATTGGTTGAAAGTATGAGACGATATTATAATTTTGGATTGCATCTTTTACCATTTTGAGTGTTTTGAGATGTTTTGATGCTTCAAGCTGTTCTTGTTCTACTAAATTGTTGGCAACTATAAAATCTTGTTTTGTTACTAGCAATTTCGTTAACCCATACATAGCATTTTCTAAAGCTTCTACCCCAAAAGCAAAACTGATTACAATAGAAATATCATACTCAAAATCATCTATTTTTAAGCTCGTGTTATTGGTTGTCTCTTGAAAAAATTTTAATTGTTGTAAGATAATCGCTTCATTACTTTTACAATCAAGTTTATCTTTTGCAAAAGCATATCTTCCTTCACCTAAAGGGTAAACTTTTTCAAATTCACACTCTTTTGGCATCAAATCATATATTTGAGTAGCAAATTTATTTTCTAACTTATTGACTAAATCTTTCCCATAATATTTGTGAATATCATCAAAATCTTCTATTTGAACAAGTACAACAATAGCTTCACCGACACTATTCACTAAATCTTCTAACTGTTTTTGAGGACTCATAATATTTGTTATATCTGTACTCAGCGCTATATATTCAACTATGTTTCCATCTCTATCAACGATAGGTTTTATAATAGATTTCACATAATAACTATGCGAATCTTTTGCTATATTTTTAAGGATTCCATTCCATATCTGTTTTTTATTTTTTATTGTATCCCAAAGTGCTTCGTATATCTCACTATGAGTATTTGGATCTTTAATGATATGATGGGATTTTCCGATGAGTTCCTCTTTTGTATATCCAGATATTTTACAAAATTGCTCATTCACATAACTAATCATCCCGTCTCTGTCTGTTTTTGAAACGATAGAGCTTTCATTTGTTGCATCTTGATACTCTTTTAAGAAATGAAGGTTTGTTTGAATCTCTTCTTTGAGCTTTAGTTTTTCTACCACTTTATTTAAAACTCCAACAAACTGGTCAAGGTCAATAGGTTTGAGTAAATACCCCTCCACACCAACTTTTATACTATCCATAAAAAAGCCCGATTCGTTATATGCCGATAAAACTAAGATGGGTATCTCTTTATCAAGCTCTCTGATTTTTTTAATCATAGCTAAGCCATTGAGTTTTGGCATATTGATATCTGTGATGATTATCTCTATATCGTTCTCTTGAAATTGAGTATATCCATCTTCTCCATCAGAAGCTACGACGATATTATCGAAAAACTCTTCTAACACCATTTGTGTTGATTCTCTTGCATCAACATTATCTTCTACATACAGTAGTTTTAAACTTTGTGAGTATTTTATAATTTTTTCAATATCTTCTTCCACAGCTAAACCTTTCTTTTTATTTCTTGTAATTCGATTCTAAAAACAGCACCATTTTCATCATTTGATACACTTAATTTTCCCTTGCAATGCTCGTGGATAATTGTTTTACTCATATAGAGTCCAAGCCCTGTTCCATCTTTTTTTGTTTTTGTTGAGAAGTATGGTTCAAATATTTTATCTACTATCTCAGTGGGTACACCGCCGGCATTATCACTTACTTCTAAGATGAGATACTCTGCCTCTTTGAAAGTTTTGAGTTTTATATATGGGTTTTGTATCTGTTTCTCAAGTAAAACATCTTCAGCATTTTTGATTAAGTTTAAGATGACTTGTTTTATCTCATTTGGATAGGTAAAAATCTTCTCTTCACAATGCAGTTCTTGCGTAAATTTTATTGCTTTATTTTGGATGGGTTCTTGTATAATCTTTAAGACATCTTCAATTATATTTGTATAAGTTGTCTCTAGCTTTTCTTTATTTGGTTTAAAAAATTCTCTAAAATCATTGATTGTTGTACTAAGATGTTGGGCATAATTTGCTATTTTATTGGCTAATTGTATTGTTTGTTCTTTATCGAGTTTATTACGTTGTGCTTTTAACTTGATGGCACTGCTCGTCGCACTAATGGCAGAGAGTGGTTGTCTCCATTGATGGGCTATCATACTTATCATTTCACCCATTTGCGCGAGTTTGCTTTGGTGAAGGAGCATATTGTCTTTTTCTCTATTTTTTGCAACTTCTACATTTACCTTTTCTTGGAGTGTTTCATTAAAATGTTGTATCTCTTTGGTCTGAAACTGTAAAGTTCTGATTCTCTTTCTATCTATGTATGAAAAAAATATAATGATAATAAATACAGACAAAGAAAATAAAGCTATAAGTATAAAAGTTTGTGTCAATTTTTTTAATGCTGATGTGATGAGATTTTGTTCTTGCAGTGAAAAGTCAATAGCAATGATAGCTTCTACTTTGTTATCTACTATGATTGGTTTAAGATATGTTAGCCAAAGAGCTTTTAAAGATTTATCTTTATAATAGACAGCTTTTTTCCTTGTATATACTTCATTCCAATATTGTAAATTTAGAGGGACATAACTCTCTAAAAAATCACTTTTATCTGCTGCATTTTTAGCACCATCGAGCAAAAATCTAAAATTTCTATTGTTTTTGTTCTTATCTACCACATATACATATCTATATTTTTTTGTTATAAGGAGTTGTAAATCTTTTTCTAATTCTTCTCTTAAATGTGCATTATCTTTTAAGGTTTTAACTATCCCTTTTGGTGTTGCATTTTTTATGTGGTGTGCCATGTTTGATGTGATGTTATCAATGTAGTGTATATTTGATTGTAAGTTTAGTTTTTTTATCTCTTGACTTGTTCTCTCAAACTCATTATATATGTAGAGAGAGCCAAATAAAACAGTTAAGGCTAAAAGATAAAAAAAGTATATTATCCTTCCTGACTTCACAATTTTACTCATATACATATTTTTCTAGTGCAAGAGGAAGAGATAGATGGTATTTCTCTAATGTCCTTCGCTTAAATGTAAGTTGAGGACGACCTTTTCTCCAGTAGTAAGCACCAAAAGAGTTAGGTGTATGTTTAAAGCTTCTATAGTCTGTAGAGAACAGAGGTTTATCCTTACATATCTCAGAAAGTTTGGAAAATTTCCCGACTAAAACAACAACACTTTTATCACAAGTATCTACTATCTCAAATCTATTGCTTTGTTGTAAGATTTCTCTTGTATCGCTATCTACAAATACTTTGATAGATTGTGAATGAAAAATAGAGGTCAATACTTTTTCATACAATTTTAATGTTAAGCTATCATTTGCATTCAAAACAGAAAAAAGTAAAAGTAGGGTTAGTATAATTTTTTTAATCAAAATATATACTCCATACTTAACATTACTTTTCGGTCAATAGGAGATATGTCAAGCGGTGTTTCGGGAGTAAATGGTGGTGTTGTACTTCTTCTATAATAGCTAGTAGTCTTAGCTTTGTCAAATAGGTTTGTACCTTTTAAAGATACAATAAAATCTCTTGAATAATTGTATTTTACACCAAGGGAATAATCAAAAAAATCTTTTTTAGCAAAATTATCTCTATTGTAAATTAACTCATTAAAAATATCAAATTTTTTATATGTGTTTACATTCCTTAAAACACTAGAGTATATTTCATAATGATCAATGATAGGAAGATTAGAGAGTTTTCTATAGCTAAGCTCCATAAATAATTTATCATATTTATTATAATTATGTGTCCACCGTGTATTTGCTCCATACATCGTAATCATTTGACTGTAATTTTCTATTTTACCTTGTAAATTCGGAAAAAACATATTTTGAATATGTGTATAATCTAAAATCAGTTCATACTTATTTGTATCTTTTTCATAAATGATATTTTCTAAAATCGTATCATAATGTTCAGGGTCATACTTCCTTGTAGGTGTTGCCAAATAAGTTGCACTATTTATCAGATACGGCTCAAGTGGTACGAGAGTATGTGAATAGATAGTTTTAAATACTAAACTATCATTCGTATAAGTATGTCCCAGTCTATACATCAGTAAATTATCATCTTGTTCGGAGTAAGCGTTACTTACTTGTGAGTACATTATACCCGTAGTTAAAATCGAATTTGATTGTAAAAAGTATTGGTTTTCTACAAATGCAGTAAGCACATTTTGTATATTTTTATCATCGTTTGGCTGATAGCCTATGAGACTTATCCCATTAAATTTTGAATTTTCCCAAGTACTTCTTTTTGTTCTGTATTTCAAACCTGTTGTAAGTTTGTTGTTAGTGGCTTGCAGTGTGTATTTGACTTCACCTGTTAGCACCATAGAGTCTGAGGATGTCGCAACTGATTGTAAAGGAAAAGTTCCATAATATGGTGCTGCGGTGATAGGGGTAACATTATCTAACATATCTGTTTGCATTTTGAAGTAACTGTACGTAAGGAGGTAGGAAAAATTATCTATTTTTGTATCAATGCCTATATGAAGATATTGAGAATCTATCGTTGATTTTTGTGGTGAAGCATCTAAACTTACATCCACAAAACCATCGCGTTTTTGATTCGATACAGTAAGAAGTATATTTGTTTTACCTTTGTGTAATGTAGCAACACTTAGACTCCCTTTTCTATCTCTTGATAAAGTACTCTCATGACTCTGATATTTTTTTCTTTTATCATTATTGAATGCGCTAAAAACGAAATAAGACCAATCATCTATGTAATCTGTATAATATCCATTGACAAAGGAAGCACCATAACTTCCTGTGCTTGCCTTCACTTTCCCACCCTCATCTTTTGCCACGCTTCTTGTATATAATTTTATGAGTGTTATTGTCGCTTCTGTCGCATACTCGTATGTTGGGTTTTGGGTATAAATCTCGATATGATCGACCCAATCAATATTTGTATCTCCCAGTATGGAGAGACCAGAGCCAAACAATCCTGTAGTAATCTCTTGATTATCTATATAAAGTCTAATTTGACTACTCATAAAAGGATGATTTGAACCCGATGAAAAAGGGTCTGGCACACCAAATCGATTTTCATTGTAGCCCACGGGATATACTGACTTGAGTATATCTTTTAGATTTGTAATTTGCATTCTATCAATATCATCTCGTGTATAAATGAATGATACACCACTATTTTCTAGCTGTGTTTTTTGAGATAAATCTGTTTTTATCTCAATGTCATTGAGTAAATCACCTATTTCATCGGCGGATAGCTGTAGGCTAAAAGATAATAGGAAAGCAATAATGATATATTTTAAATTTTTAATATGCATCTATTTTCTCCATAAAAGTGCATAATCTTATCATAAACTCTTTTTAAAACTCCAAAAAAGACCCATTACCTTTCACTATCTTCGTTAATTTATAAAATCTACGACACTTTGAAACTCTGAGCGTAATTGTTCTGAGCGTTCATTGACTCTATAGCCAAACGGCAAAAGCAGTGCTACTTGAAACTGACTGACATCTAGCGCTAAAACTTTCTCCACATTCTCTTTTTCAAAGCCCTCTATAGGACAAGAATCAATCCCTATAAATGCAGCAGCACTCATCATATTTGCCGCTGCTATATATGTTTGTCTTGCACTCCATTGGTATATTTTATCATCATCATCTAAAACATCACTCAAATGTGAGGCATACAACTCTATAAAAGAGTCTAGTTTATCTTTTGGCATACTGCGACGCATCAACTGTGAACGCACAACACCACTCTCTACTTTTAGAGTTTCAATCCCTGCAAGTACGACTACCAAATGAGAGCAAGTTGTAATTTGGGGTTGATTCCAACAAAATGGTTTTAATCTTTCTCTTAGTTCATCATTGGTAATAACCAAAAACTTCCATGCTTCCATCCCAAAAGAGCTAGGAGATTTTCGCCCAACTTCTAAAATATAGTGCATATCTTTATCACTTATTTTTTGAGTTGTATCAAATATCTTACAAGCATGTCTAAAATCCATCATCTCTAAAAAATCTTCTTTTTTACGCATTTCTTTCCTTCTTAATCATAAATCTATACTTTAGAACTCCACAAAAAACCCATTCTCTTTGACTATCTTTGTGAGTTTTGGGATGTTTTCTTTGAGTACTATAACTCTGTATCCTTCCGCTTTAATGACAAGGTCATGGAGTTTTTTGTTCTTCATAAAAAACTGTAAAAGCTTAGGGTTGTTTTTCAACTCTATTACCACTTGTTTCAAGTCTCTTTTAAGGAGGTTTGCATTTGCTGTAATTGCAGTAAAGTACTCTTTAAAAATCTTTGGTGGATTTGCTTCTATCTGCTTATAAAATCCATCTATTTTAATTTGCAATAATTTCGTACTTTTACAATCTTTAAAGATTTTTGCATAGCTTAAGATATATCTATCTCCATCATATTTGTCCGCATAGGCTTCGAGTTTGGTTCGCATGATAGTATCTTCTCTTCCCACCGTGATGATAGGCTTAAACTCATCAAATTTCAAACCTTTTTTCTTTGGTGCTACTTCTTTGTACTCATAACTCTTACACAAACCAAACACAAACTCCCCTAACTTTGTGAGTTTGACATAAGATAAGCTATCCCATGGAGTGAGATAGGGTTTCCCTTTTGCAGTGATAATATACGGCGATACTGGCTCATCATAGCGAAGTTCTAAAATACCCAATGCACCAAAGTAAAACATAGATGCTTTGAGTAAAGGTTCTAAAAAGAGTACATCATAGTTGGAACCAACATACATGATGTCAGTTTCCACACCTCGTTCTGTTTCAAAATCACACTCTATGTTATACTCATCTGTTTTATGAGGGGACTCTAAATCAAGTTTTATATCTCTATATTGGCAGTAGTGAATGATATTTTGCATAGAAACAAATTCACCTTGAGGTAAGGCTTTAAGAATATACTTCAAGGTATGTAAAAGTGTTCTTTCACTTGAATAGTAACCATCATAACGTACTTTTTTGAGATACGATAAGAAGATTCTTGAGATAAAAAAATAGTAATTATCTTCAAGCTGATTGAGCACAAACTGTTTTAAACTCTCTGGTTTTTCTGCTTCAAATTTTTTATGTCTGCTATAGTAATAATAAAAACTTCGTGTCAGCATATCTGTTGCAAAGCTATCAAGTTTTTTCTCTGTGTAAAACTCTTTAGATGTACTCGATGATTTTAAAATATTGAGTGATTTTGCAAGGGGTTTTTCATTGGTCTTACCAAACTCGACGAGCGAATTTTGCATCATCTCTTCCATAATGCCTAAAAAATTCAAAACACCTGCTTCATTGTTATAAGAAAATTCTGTCTCTTTTATCTCCTCTGTGGCCACGATATAATAATCTTTAGGCAAGGGCAAAACAAGTCGGAGTAGTTCGCGAATATTCTCTTGTATCATCACATTGTTACTCGAACCTCGGTAAGAGTAAGCACTTACTTGTTTGACTAAAGCGAGTTCATTTTTCAAATATACTTCTCTATGCTCATTATAAGGAGGGATAGCAGTAGAAAGATGTAAATGATAACGAGCATTTAAAGTTTCTACAGCTTCTACCTCTTTCTCCCAAACAAGTGTGTTATAAATTTGTTGCGAGGCTTTATTTGCATAGAGTTTAAATAAAAAATTATCTAAAAAAGTAGTATCTGCAAACAAAGTAGCAAACAAATCAACATAATCATTTTTTCGTTTGAGTTCTCTTTCTAAGAGTACTGGAGAGATAAACTCTCTTGTATATTTTAAAATCTCTTCATAATCTGAGATATACACCTTCGATATATAACTTCTTAATTCGGTTTTACTTAACGCTAATCTTTCCATCATCTACCCCAATATATACTCTAAATCCGCACTACTTAACTCTTTTAATGAGCCCTCATCTCCGCCTATAATCATGTCGGTCATATCTTGTTTTTTGCCTTGAAGTTCCAAAATCTTCTCTTCAATGGTGCCTTTTGTAATCATCCTATAAGCAAAAACAGTATTTTTCTGTCCCATTCTATGGCTTCTATCTATGGCTTGATTTTCAGCAGACCTATTCCACCATGGGTCAAAGATAAAAACATAATCTGCCTCCGTTAAGTTCAAACCAACACCACCCACTTTGAGTGTCATTAAAAAGAGTTTGATGTTTTTATCGTTTTGAAAAGAGTCCACTAACTCTTGACGGTTTTTAGTGCTTCCACTCATCACAAGATGCTCATACCCTCTACTGTGTGCTTTTTGACTGATAAGCTCAAGAGAGCCTAAAAAGTTTGCAAATATGAGTACTTTATGATTGTTCAGCACTATATCGTCAAGCATCTCAAAGAGTGACTCTATTTTCGAAGAGACAATTGTCTCTTCACTTTTAAGCTCAGGTGCAGAGGCAATTTGACGTAAATCATTAAAAGCTTGAAGAATAAGAAATTTTGACTTTTCTATGCCATTTGCACTAATCTGTTGGTCAAGAAGCTGTTTGTAGTAATCTCTTCTTTGGTTATAAAACTTCTTATGCCCCTCATCCATATCGACATAAATAACCTGCTCTTGTTTGGCTGGCAAATCTTTTAAAACATCCCCTTTTAAGCGTCTGAGTAAAAATGGCGATATTTTGGCTTTTAAAATCTTGGCAACATCTTCATTGGCATCGGCTTGGATAGGTACGGCATAATCTCTTTTAAAATCATTCACACTATTAAAGAGTCCCCCATTGATAAATCGAAAAAGTGAGTAGAGTTCAAAAAGGGAATTTTCAATCGGTGTCCCACTCAAAGCAAACTTATGTTTTGCCTCTAAAAGCATCACCGCTCTGGAGATTTTAGAATCAATGTTTTTGATATTTTGCGATTCATCAAGGATGATGGTATCGAACTTTATACTTCTGAGTTTTTCTATGTCGTTTCGGACAAGGGCATAAGTTGTTAAAATGATGTGATACTTTTGTAACTCTTTTTCATCTCTATTTGTGCCATAGTAAAGGTGAAAAGTAAGATTTGGATTAAATTTACGCAACTCATTTTGCCAGTTATTTAAAAGTGATTTTGGCATTACAACAAGTGAAGGCAGCTTTGTTTTTGGATAAATATAAGAGAGCAAGGAGATAGTTTGCACTGTTTTTCCTAACCCCATATCATCAGCTAAACACCCTCCAAAGTTATTGTCATAGAGGTATTTCAACCAACGAACACCATCTTTTTGATAATCACGGAGCGATACTCCACTCAGTTTTGGCATTCTCGTTTTAGAGGATTTAAGTGCATTAAATCCCTCATAAAACTTTCGTGAATCTTTAAAAACTTTTTGCTCTTTTTCATGGATGAGTTCTTCGATTTCAGGTAAATCAAAAAAAGAAACTTTAATCTTCTTTCCATCTTTTTTGAAAATTCTCTCTAGTTTAGCAATGTAATTTTTATCGACAATCGCTTTTTCACCATTACTCAAAGGAATGTAAGCATTCTTTTTGTAAAGATTTATCATATCAAACACAGAAAAATGCTCTTCCCCTATGCTCACACTCACATCATCAGCTCCGAGATAATCTATTTTCTCTTTAAACGCGACATTGAGGCTTGGTTTTGTCGTGTTGTATTTGTAGGACTTGAGTTTTTCGCTTCCAAAGAGTTCTGCTTTTGCGAGAATGGATTGCAGATTTTTTAAGATAAACTCCCGACTCAAATGCTCCTCTATAACAAAGAGTCCATCCTCTTCACTAAAGTTTGTCTCTTTCATACTTCGCTTGAGTGCATTGAGTCTACTAAAAATCGTACCATAGACTTCAAAAACATCACTAAAATCACACTCATACACTGCAATTTGTGCTTCAAGTTCATTGATTAGTACTATTTTTGATATGTTAAAATCATTAAAAAAATCGGGGCTTAACTTCCCTACTGTAGCAGAAACTCTCACTACAAGCTCATTCTCTTGAGTTACTTTTTCAAAAATAACAGCAGGCTTGATGAGTCTCTTTTCGTCTTTAAAAGTAACTTCATACTCTTTATATGCTATCTCGATATTTTCAAAGTGTGTAAAAAGTATGGTCAAAAACTCTTCTAGCTTCTCTTTTTTAAGTCGTGTGTTAAAGTCCATCAATTTACTAAAATTTTCGCCAACACTCTGCACCTGAATGATTGTATCGGCAAGCAGTACATAGCTTGGTGTTAAAAAACGAAAAGCTGTATTTGAATTCAC
>JALUWV010000032.1 GCA_027019335.1 Sulfurimonas sp.
CTATATTTTCTACCATTAATGAGTTTGCATACTCATCATTCTTCCAGTATTTCAGCACTCTTTGTTGGGCTATTTTTTTGTCTAGCCCTCTGTTGCTTAGGTGTGTACTTACTACACTGCATACATTGACTCGTGTTGTATTGGTCTTAGATTCTCTTACTTCGTTTATTTCTCTTATATCTGCATGCAAAACTGCACTCAATGCTATACTACTTATTAAAACTGTAGATGCTAGGATTCTTTTTTTCATATTTTTAATTCCTTATCAGCTAATAACTGATACAAGTTTAATCAAGCAAAGACAATAAAGTGCTAATAGACAAATTTAGGCTCTTTTGAAACTATGGTATAGCTTCATACTTAAAAATATAATAAATACTAATAGCACCATATGCTCAAAATGATTAACATCTCCTAAGAGCTTTTTGACACTACCACTCAAAAAATAACCAATGGATAAACCTGCCATACTGGCTAACGATACTCCAATAGTATCTAAGATTGTAAATTTCTTATATGAATACTTATGCATCCCAAGTACAAAGGGAAAGGCTATTGCCCCACTATAGATAAATCTAGAAGTAAGTGCTAGCATATCTGCTTTTGATTGTACTTTTTTTCGTAACTTTTCAATCTGTTTTTCAATATTTTGAAACTTAGATACAAATTTTTGTGCATAATTATGACCTATATAAAACCATATTTGGTCTCCTGCAATAGCACCTAAGATAGCGACAAGGAAAGTTGAATCACAAGGTAGGACATCCATGTGACACAGCACTCCAGATAAGAGAATTACTGCTGTTCCTTCTACTATCATTCCGATAAAAACAACCCATAATCCATATTCAGAGAGTAAGCTTAAAAGAGAATCCATTTACTGAATGATAAATTCTACAATATATACATTTCTGATGCGTCCATCTGTAAGCATAGCATTTAAAGATGTTTTTATCTCTGTACATAGTTTGTCTTTTTCTACTTCTGAATCAATATCTGCAAGTGTTTTAGCACTCAAAATTCTAATAATATCATCTCTAATAACATCATTTTTTGCATCGAGTTCATTAGAAAGTTCTTTACTGCTGAGTTCTAAACTGAGTGTAGTTTTGAGATAAACATCTTTTTCATCTTGTGTTTCAAGGTTTACCGTAATCGGTTTGAGAGGATAAAGGGGTCCGATTTCTGCCAAAGTCTCATCTGCACTATTGACACTCTTCTGTTTACTTGTTTGCACTCCATCAGGATTATCTGGTGTTTTTGTGAGGTACCAAAAGGCAGCACCCCCTCCCCCTATAAGTAGGAGGATTAAAAAAACAATGATACTTATGAGAATCTTGTTAGAACTATTTTTTTGCATTATCTATATGTGCTTCTTTTCTATGTGCATCTAAAAGTGATGCAAAACTATGTTTAATGTGTTCATACATTTTATCAACACTACTCCCTCCACCTACAGCATGTTTTATTGATTTCATCTCATTTTCCAAAGATTTATATGCTTTTGTATGCTTTTTCGTATAGCCTAAAAGTACAGCTTTTTGTAACTCATCCTGCGCAGAACTTAACAATTTTAAGGCTTTTGTTTTATCTTTTTTACCAAGTTTTGAAGCTTCCATTATTATATCTTGTGCTGTTAAAAGTGGGATTGGAATACTAATACTTTCAATGGCAACACTATTGAGTACTGTAACCATATCTCTAAAGGCAGCTTTGTTATTTCCTTTAGCTAAATCTTTTTGCGCTTGTTTTGTTGCATCTGGATAAAGTTTCATTGGTAGATATTGAGTACTGATTGTCATTTGATCTTCTAGTGGTGCAAGCATTGCTCTTGCTGCTTGTGTATCGTTATCTTTGAGAAGTGATACTACTGCATCTTTTATGTGTTTTACAAGTTTTGCATCTCCTGTAAAATCGTTTACTGTTATTCTCTCATTGACTGGAACCATATCAAGCTTTGGATCTTTTTTAAGTGCGACATCAAATGATTTTGTTGCACTCTCAAGTGCCTGTTTTGCCATTGATTTATTATTTGCTTGAAGTGCGCGCAAAGCCATAATAGTGTCTTTCAATCCGCTTAAAATCTCTTTTGAAGCCTGTTTGCTACTTATATGATGTGTTTTAATCTCTTTGTCGATGATTTTATGTAATCTTTTTGCATCATCTCTTTGTGCTTCAGTCCTAAAATTATCAGCATCAAGTTTTGCCATGTAATGCTCTTTTGTCATTGTTGCTTTTACTTGTGACTGTGCTTGAGCATGGTCAGCTACTCCATTTGTTTGAGCCGATACAGAATCATGTAATGTACCTGCACTTAATGCTACTGTACCCATTAAAAGTGACGCTACGATTGTTGATATAACTACTTTTGCTTTCATAGTTTAGTCCTTGTATATAAAATTTACTTATCGAAATTATATAACTTACTTAATAATCAAAAGTAAATAACATGTAGAGTGAAAAAGTGAAAGTATCAAGATAGATAGATTAGAGGGTAAAGGGAGAGGACAGAAGTCTCCCTTACTTTTTAGTCCTTATGCAAATACTGAAGTTACAAGTTTTGTAACAACAAATCCACCGACTACAAGCCAAACAAACATACTTCCTGCTGTATATACTGGAGCAAGTCCGAGACCTTTAAATTTTGCAAAGATTGTTCCCATACCAAGTGCTGTCATAGCCATCGTTAAAAGGAAAGTATCAATCTCATTAATCGTACCCACAATAGCATGTGGTACTAAATCAAGTGAATTAAATCCTGCCATACCTACAAAGTAAACTGCAAACCAAGGGATAGTAAGTGTTAAACCATTCCCTGCATTCCCTGATTTTTTTGCTTGCATTGCAAGGTAAAGCCCAAGAACGATGAGCATAGGAGCAATCATAATCACACGCGTCATTTTTACAATAACCGCTGAGTTTGCCATGTCAACAGGTGCGCCAGGGATAGAAGCAGGAACAGCAACTACTTGTGCCACTTCATGAATCGTTCCACCAACATAGATACCAAACTGTTCCGGTGTCATATGTAAAAATCCTGTCGCTGGTTCTATGATAGAAGCATAGAGTACAGGGTAAAGAAACATTGAGATAGTACCAAAAAGAACAACCATAGAAACAGCAACTGCTGTTTTATGTCCTTCTGCTTCTAAAACTGGTTCCGTTGCTAAAACAGCAGCCGCCCCACATACAGAAGCACCAGATGCTGTTAGCATTGAAGTATCTCTATCCATTTTAAAGACTTTCATCCCAAGATATGTACCGATAATGAATGTTGTTGAAAGCATGATAAGTGAAACCATAAATCCACTTAAACCTACTTCCATAATTTGTTGGAATGTGATTCTAAAACCATAAAAAACGATTGCAAAACGCAGGATTTTTTTCCCTGAAAATGTAATACCTGTTCCCCATGCACTAGGAATGTGTTGGTGAAGTGTATTTGCATAAAAGATACCCATTACGATACCGATAACAAGTGGAGAGATTCCAAGTGCTTTGATTGGAGCAAAACCTGCTATCATTGTTGCTGCAGCTGCGAAAATTGCAACAAAAATGATACCAGAAAGTGTCCCTTTTCTATTTTGTGCTGAAAAAGCCATAAATTACCTTTGTATTTGATTTTAAGTATAAAGTGCAATTATAGCAAAAATCTTATTTGTCTTCTACTCTAAGGCTCTTATTTTATGAAATAAGTACTTGTTTTAACACCTCTTCCACACGAGACACCCCTAAAATTTCAACATTTTCTTTGACCTCTTTTGGAATATCATCTAAATCTCTCTCAAAGTTTTTCTGTGGGACAAGAACCTTTGTCATCCCTGCTTTATGGGCTGCAATCAGTTTCTCTTTTAACCCACCGATAGGAAGTACATCACCACTTAAAGAGACTTCTCCAGTCATCGCAATCTCTGAACGAATTTTTTGAGAACTCAAGATAGAAGATATAACACTTACCATCGCAATTCCCGCACTTGGTCCATCTTTTGGTGTCGCACCATCAGGGACATGGATGTGTAAATCGTAGCGTTTATAGACTTCACTTGCATCGATTTTGACTTTATCTTCACTCTCTTTAAAAGTTTTAGGAATGTTACTTTCTGCAATCTTGAGTCTTTTTGTATCTATCAATGTTTTCACAACACTCATAGCTATCCTTGCAGACTCTTTCATCACATCGCCTAAGCTTCCTGTGAGTTGCATCGTTCCTTTGCCTTTAATGCGAATACTTTCTATCTTTAAAACATCGCCTCCAACAGCCGTCCATGCAAGACCATTTACCACCCCAATCACAGGAATTTTATCTGTTTTTTCTATTTCAAAAACACTTTTATCAAAAAAGTCTTTTAAGTTTTTGAGTGAAACAGAGACTTTTTTTGTACTTGGGTCTTGTAAAATTTCTTGCGCTATTTTCCGACTCATATCAGCAATACGTCTACGAAGATTTCGTACACCCGCTTCACGTGTATAACTATGAATCAGCTCTTTAAGCGCTGGTTTTGAGATACTTAGTTCTGATTTTTTAAGTCCATGCTTTTTTAACTCTTGTGGGACAAGGTAACGCGAAGCAATCTCAAATTTTTCCTGCGGAGTGTACGAACTTACTGTGATAAACTCCATTCTATCGCGCAGTGCCACAGGAATACGACCAACATCATTTGCCGTTGCAATAAAAATAACATCGCTTAAATCAAGACTAAAGTTAAGATAATAATCTCTAAATTCACTATTTTGTTCAGGGTCTAAAATCTCAAGTAATGCTGCAGTTGGGTCGCCTCTTTGTGAACGAGCAACTTTATCTATCTCATCTAAAACTATCACAGCATTCATCTTTTTCGCATCAATGAGACCTTGTGTGATACGCCCTGGCATCGCCCCAACATAAGTACGACGATGTCCACGAAGTTCATTCACATCTTCAAGCCCACCAAGTGCGATACGCACAAGCGGACGTTTGAGTGCCGTTGCAATCGAATTGGCAAGAGAAGTTTTACCAACCCCAGGAGGTCCCGAAAAACAGAGAATAGCCCCTGCCCCTTTTTTAGGTGCAATCCCTCGCAAGGAGAGGAGTTCTTTGACTGCAAAGTATTCGACAATGCGTTTTTTGGGTTTTTTCAAAGAAAAATGGTCTTTATCGAGTTGCATTTTTACATCTTCGATTTTAAGCAGTTTTTTACTTAACTCTCCAAAAGGAATCTCTAAAACCCAATCAAGGTAGGTTTGTGTCATCGCTGCATCAGAAGAGTCAGGATGCATACGAGAAAAACGTTCAAGTTGCTTGTTTATCTCTTTGTATGTATCTTCGCTCATACTATTCTTTTTAGCATCGAGCTTTTGACGATACTCTTCTATCTCTTCATCACGTGAGTTATCTGTACCAAGCTCTTTTTGAATCTCTTTGAGTTGTTCTTTTAAAAAGTACTCTTTATTTACCTTTTCTATATGGGTATGTACTTTAGAACGTATCTCTTTTTGAAGTTTGTTCGCTTCTATCTCATCAATGAGGTAATCAATAAGGTCTAAAAATCTTTTTTCAGTATCTTGTTCTATAAAAAGTTTATAGGCTTGCTCTTTTTTGAGTTTTACAGAAGAGCAGATAAGGTCTATGATACGGTTATGGTCATGATTTTCTTCTATAGTTCGCAGTAAATCAGGTGGAAAATAATTACTTACACTTGAGAGAAGGCGTACTTTCTCACGTACTATTTCTAAAATTGCATCTATTTTTAAATTATTTACTTCATACGCTTCAATCACACTTACATGAGCTATCAAAGGAGATTGTGAGACTTCATACTCAACTTTTGCACGAGAGAGTCCCTGAAAGAGTACTTTCACCCGCCCATCAGGCAATGCAACTTTTCTCATGATAGAACCAATTACCCCTGCATTATAGATAGAATCAAAATCTCTTTTTCCTTCAAATTCAGGACGAGTAGGACAAACAATCACAAGTGTGTTGTCTTCTATCGCTTTTGTCGCTGCATGTATGTTCTCCTCATCACTTAAAAAAAGTGGTGAAATCATAAAAGGGTATAAGAAGAGTGCATCTTCCGCTATTACTGGAATGTCTGCTGGGAATGTGCCATAATTACTTAATTTCATAGTCTGTTTATCCTAGTTTTGTGTAGTGTTATCGTCTTGAACCGAGTTACGAGAAACAACATTTTTTGTATCTGGAATCATAAAGTCATACCAGCTTGAAGTACCATCTCCTTCAAACCATTCTCTATACCATGGTGTATTTGCACGATTAACCTCATCCCAATTTATCCATGGTTCAGGCTCAATAGCTCTGTAGTATTTGGCAGCTTTAGGCTTATCTACTCTATCATAAAGGGCAGCGATAGATTCATTTAAAAGTGCCTGTGCCATATAAAGCTTAGTTGCCATCGCATCTACGATAGGGTAGTACATAGAGTGTGGGTAATGCAGTTTAAACTTCTCTGCAGCCACTAAAGCTTCATCAATAAGTGCTTGGTCGCGTCTAGGGAGTGGTAAAGACATATACTTTGCTTTTATTTTCATAAATTCTGAAAACTCTTTTTCATTGTTGTTAGCATACTGCTTAATGTACTGTGAGAAAAAGTGATCACTGAGAAGATACTCTTGAGAGTGCATATGTGCCACCCCTAAAATCATTGTTGCCTCTGGTAACAAAGGCGATGCTGCATGTTCACTTTGCAAAGAAGAGAAGTAATTATCTGCTTTTTCAAGGTTTCCATTGGCAACGGACTCTATAATCTTGCCATACCAGTACACAGCAGGTCGATTATACTCTTCAACTTCTTTCGTACACCCTGTAAACAATAGAAATAGACTTAAAACTATAAGGGAAATTTTTGTTCTCATCTGCATAAATAATAATCCTCTTCACGAATAATAATGCTATTCTACCCTAAACTTATATAACATTCTTTAAACTAGGAACATTTTATGCTTCAAAGTGATACAATAAACGAAATTAAAATAAAGGTTCGAGAATGAAATTTGAAGTGAACACACCCCTTTTAGGCTTTGAGAATATAAAACAAGTTGAATTACAAAAAATCGATGATGTTTTTATGAAACTACAAGCAAGTGAAGATGAACATATATCTTTTACATTAATGAACCCTTATGCTGTGCGTGAATATGACTTTGTCGTGCCAGAAAAAGTGAAAGAAGAGCTTGGTATTACAACAGAATCAAATCTTTTGATTTTTAACATCGTACTCATTCAATCACCTATCGAAGAGTCCATAGTAAACTTTATAGGACCCCTTGTTTTTAATACAGATACAAAAAAAGTAGCGCAAGTCATCATCAATGATTCTAACAAATATGGAGTTGCAGAGAAGATTGCTTCGTTTTTAGAGAAGTAATGTACTATTACTAATCAACCAACATAATTTTTATAATACTCTTTACCTCTTTTATATGTTGAGGAGAAAGTTTAATATAAGGAGTTTAAGTAGATTTTTGCATGGAGGTGGGTATAATAATCACAATAAAAATGCTACAAGGAAGAGTGTATGTTTTTAAGATTATTATTTTTTGTCTTTTTCAGTGTCTCTAGCACACTAGCAAGTATCACCCAAAAACCGATACCTATTGTTGTCTCTGTGGATTGGTTACAAACCCATCTCAAGGACAAAGACCTTGTGATTATAGATGTACGAAAAAAAGAGGCTTATAAAGAAGGGCATATTCAAGGGGCTGTCAATATGCCTGTTATGAAAGACTTTTTCACTCCAAAAACACTCAGACTTCCAAAATTAACATACCTCAAAGAACTTTTTTCCAATGCAGGGATTGGTACAGATACAAAAATTGTCGTTTATGATAATGGGCAGTTTTGTTGGGCAGCTAGAGCTGTATGGGTATTTAAAGTTTTAGGACATAAGAATGAGAGTCTTTTAAGATATGGCTATGGTGATTATATAAAAAGTCATCTCCCTATCTCTCAAAAAAGTCCACAAAGAAGCAAAGCAGACTTTATCTTGCGAGTGAACAATACAATGATTGCAACAAAATTAGATGTTTTGATAGCCATACAGAACAAAGGCGTTCTTTTAGATGGGAGGTCAAAAGATATGTATATGGGCAAGACTTCTGTTGCTAAACGCTATGGTCACATCCCAACTGCTCAACTATTTAGTGGCTCAAACAATTATAAGATAACAGATACGGGAAATAGACTCAAAAGTTTTCAAGAACTTGAAAATGTTTACAAATCATTGCCAAAGAACAAACATATTATTATTTATTGTCAAGATGGTGCTGATGCGGCATTAGATAATCTTTTAATGCAAAAACTTGGCTATAAAACCGCAGTATATGAAGGTTCATGGTTAGAATGGGCAAATGATAAAAATCTTCCTATTGTCAATCCATCCAAAAAAATAAAAGAGTTTTAAATGCTAAAAGAGTATAAAGGGTCCATTAGAAAAGAGTTACTCCTTGGTATCCTTTCTATTGTGATGATAGCCACATTAGTGGGGTATGCAATTTTTGTTGAAGCCTATATGGAAAATGAGCAGAAGAGAGATGTCTCTTTAGCACAAACCATTAGTCAGATTATAGGTCAAGATGTTGCTCGGATTATCTATGCAGATGACATATCTGTAGCAAGTGATGTAACAACACAACTGAGTTCATTTCCAAATTTATATGAAGTTGTTCTCTATAAAAAGGATGGGAAAGCCCTCTTTCAATACTCTAAAGATAATGAAACACATAACAGTGACATATTTAAAAAAAATATGCTCTCAAATATTACAATTCACAATGGAAAGTTACAGTTTTATAGCAAGCTATTTTACAAAGGTACTTTTCTCGTATATGGAAAATATGTTTTCAAAACAGAGAGTATAGAAGATATATTTTTAGATAGTGTCTCTTTCCTTGTTTTTATCCTGCTTATTATGCTATTTTTAGCCTATATTTTATCAAGATATCAAGCAAATAAATTCAGTATTCCCATCCTTACTTTAGTCAAATTTTTAGAAAATATCAAAGATGAAAGTTTTTTACACAGCAGAGTAAAAACAAAAAGAGAGAATGAGTTTGGCATACTTTATCATGAGATAAATATAATGTTGCAAAGAATGGAAGATTCATTAAGCCATGACGGACTGACAGGTATATACAATAGAAGCTCTTTAGTAAAAGATATTGCCGATTCAAAAGATACAAGCATTATAATGCTTATCGATATTAGAGCTTTTAAAGAGATTAATGATGTTTATGGAAATGATTTTGGAAATAGAGTCCTTGTAAAATTTACAAAGTATCTCAATCAATTTTTTATACCTATCTCAGGAACAACACTCTATAGAATTGGTGGAGATGAGTTTGCAGTTCTTGTAAGAAACCAATCCCTTGATACAGTAATGCAAATGAGCAAAAATTTAGAAGAAGCCATAAGAGATGAAAATTTTAAAATCGACAAAATTCGCACAAATCTCTCAGTAAATATCGCCATAAACAATATCGCTCCTTTACTTGAAAATGCAGACTTAGCACTTAAAGCTGTCAAAAAAGAGATGAACACACATCTCATAGAGTACAAAGAAGAACTCAGTGTGAAAAAAGAGTGGCAGAAAAATATTGAAGTTATCAATATGGTGAAATCTGCTATCGCTGAAGATAGAATCGTTCCCTATTTTCAAGGTATCGTAAATCTCCAGACCATGAAAATTGAAAAATACGAAGCACTTGTTCGCTTGATTTTACCTTCGGGTGAAGTGCTTTCACCCTATGCTTTTTTAGACATAGTAAGTAAAACCAATTACTATTATGATATTACTAAAATCATGATTCAAAAAACCATAAAGGTCGCAAAAACACATCCAGCACAGAGATTTTCCATCAATTTTTCTATGAAAGATATAACAAATGAAAATATCATTCGTACTCTTTTTGAACTCTTTGATGCAGATAAAGAGACAGCAAAAAGAGTAGATATTGAGCTCCTTGAAACGGAACTCGTCATCGTTGATGATAGTCGGATTAATGATTTTATCGCTAAAGTACATAAATACGGTTCCAAAGTCCTCATAGACGACTTTGGAACAGGCTATTCAAACTTCTCTTATTTATCAGAATTGGATGTTGACATCATCAAAATAGATGCTTCCATAACAAAAGAGATTACATCAAATCCACGAAAACTCCATATATTACAAACTATTCATAATTTTACATCGGGAATGGATATGCTTAATGTAGCTGAATTTGTTGAAACAAAAGAGATTGCATTACTTTTAAAAGAGATTGGAATTGAGTATGCACAAGGCTATCTCTTCTCCAAACCATTACCCCAGCCGTTGGAAAATAGTGATGTTACTATTTAGCATAAATTAGCCATAAAAAAAAACTAAGAGAACCCCCATTTGTACTGTTGCTTCAAGTCAGGAGTCGCTCCCTCTTTGAGTCCAACAACAACTTTCATATCCTCTTGTTTCAAAACTGAGCTTTACTCTACTTTTCCCTTAGTCTGTGAGGTGTAACAGTTATTTGTTTGAATTTTTGACTTAACAGAAGCATTTTAAAGTCCTTTAGTAACTTTTTCGTGATATAATCAACTATATTTAATATAAAGGATTTACAAAATGAATATTTCACTTACTGGTAGACAAATGGAGCTTACTGATGCTATAAAAGCACATATGACAAGTTCTATTGAAACACTCCAAAAATTCAATTTAGATATTATTTCTGTAAGTATGGTAGCATCGGCTCAAACAAAAAAAGGAAAAGAACACTCATTTATTGAGCTTGTTATTAACCTTGCACATAAAAACTCTGTGATTATTAAACAAAATAATGAAGATTTATATGCAGCTATCGACATGGCAATCTCTCGCGCACAAAAAGCAATGCGTCGTATGCACGATAGAGAAAGTGACCATCACAAAGTAGGTCTCAATGAAGCAAAAGCAGAAAATGTTGATGTAAAAGAAGTTGCTACTGAACTTGAAGATGAGATAGTTCCTGTAGAACTTGATTTGTATAAACCTCGTGAAGTTGAAGATGTCCTCAACGACTTAAAAGAGAGTGGTAAAATGTTTGAAATCTTTTTAGATAATGAAGATAAAACACGTGTACTTTACAAACGTAACGATGGAAAATTTGGACTTTACTAGAGTCTAAACCCCTTTTTATAGAGGAGTGGACTATCTAAGTCCACATACTCTATAACATCACTATATGCCATCGCTAACTGCTCAGCGACTTCTATAGAGATAGGTCCTTCAAGCATAGAACCTAACATACATTTTACGTTTTTTTCTCTTGCATACTCTAAAATCTCTACCGCTTTTGTGACACCACCACATTTCATAAGTTTAATATTTATCATATCTGCACTTTTACTCGTAATAATATGTTTTACATCAGCAAATGTAAATGCTGCTTCATCTGCTAAAATGGGAATATGACTCATTTGTGTTATTTTTTTGAGGGCTACTAATTCATTTGCTTTTACGGGCTGTTCGATAAGTTCAAGCGGTATATCTTGCATCGCCTGAATGTACAAAAGAGACGCCTCTAAACTCCATGCTTGATTGGCATCTATGAGTAATTTTGCTTTTGGAAGTGCTTGAGAGAGTACTTTTGTGACAGCTATTGCATGGTCTATATCTTTACCAAGTTTAACTTTTAAAATCGTATGCTTCTTTGCAAAAGCTTTTTTAGCATCTTGTAACATTTTACCTTTTGGATTGAGGCTAATGGTTATGTCAGTTTGTATCTTGCGCTTCTCTTTGGCTCCTAGGTACTCATAAAGTTCTAAAGATTTTTCTTGTGCAAAAAGAGAGACAAATGCCATGTCAAGAGCGGCTTTGGCACTACTCCCGATTGTCGAACTATGTAAAATCGTGAGTGCTTTTTGAACACTTTTTTGAAGTAAATAAAAAGAAATATACTCGATAGAACTCTCAATAATCCCTAAATCTTCTCCTGTAATAGCCATCGTTGCAGGAGCTTCACCAAATGCGATGAAACCATTTTCACATACAACTTTCACCCGCACAAACTCTACCTCTTCTACTCGTCGCAACGCTGTCACAAAAGGTGTCTCAAGTGGAATGGATTGTAATTCTGTTTCAATACTCTGTATCTGCATTAACTAAGTCCTAGTAAAATATTGCCCACTAAAAGCCCACCAAATGTACCAATCAAATAGCCCATAATAGCCATCAAAACCCCCACACTTACTAAGTTTTTGTTGTATGTTGCTGCTAAAATTGGAGCAGAAGCAACCCCTCCAATGTTCGCAAGCGAAGCCACAGCAATGCTAAATAAATCAAGTTTAAACAGTTTTGCTCCAAGTACCATGATAAATGCATGAATAAGCAATATACTCACTCCCGCTAGCACATACAAACCAAGTCCAGAGAAATTTTCAATGACAGCTTTCGAGCCGATAAGTGCGATGATGATGTAGAGCATTGTTGTGGCAACTTCACTCGACCCATTTATCTCTTTGAGTTTTGTGAAAGAACCAAAAATACCAAAGAGTGAAGCAAGCAAAACAACTGTTGTCGTCGTATTTAAGAGTGTAAATTGTGTCGCAAGTATTTGTGAAAACAGGGAAACTACAAGGGCAAACACAATCAAAAGCCAGTAGCGTTTTGCTCCCATGCTACAGGCACACCCAATGTCATTGAGATACGCAAGGTTTTCTTCTGCTTTGGTGAATTTATTAAAAATGTGTGCAAAAGGCACTAAAAAGAGTAAAAGCATTACCCACAGAGTATAATTGACACTATCTACCACAAGAGCAGAAGCAAAGGCATTTTCACTCACATGCAGAGCGGAACCAACGGCTATCATGTTTGCTGTGCCACCCATCCAGCTTCCCGCCAATGCCCCAAACGCAGCCGACATAGCACTATCAAAATGAAATGCCCATGCCACGACTACAAAAGAAAAAGCAATGGAGACAACCGCTAAAAGATAGGCAATAAGCAAGGATTTACCGAGTTTAAAAAAATGCCGTAAATCTACTTGTAAAAGCATCAAAAAAAGCATAGCAGGCAGAAGATTTGTTTTTGTAAGTTTGTAGATAGCATTTAAATCTTTGTTAAACTCAAACACCCCACTACTCCCAAGAAGCATAGCAAAAGCATAGATAAGTACAACTGCAGGAATATACTGAAAAAGTGTAAGCTTGCTTTTATTCGTAACGATATGAACGATGGCGATAAGCAAAGCAAGCATAAAAAGATAGACAAGAGGAGAGCTAATCAAGCAGAGACCTTTATTAATGGAGTATTATTTTAATAAGTGTATCATATTTTTAAAGGATAGAGATAAATAGGAAAAATTATGGCAAAACAATATGTGATTTTAGATACAGAAACAACAGGTACAGGTGAAGAAGATAGAGTTATTCAACTCGGTTATCTTGTTTTAGGAACAAAAGAGATTGAGGTGCATAATGAATTTAACACAGCGCCCGTACCCATTAGTTTTGGAGCAATGGAAGTCCATGGCATTACAGAAGAAATGATAGAGGGCAAACCTACTTGTGTGGAAACCTCAGCGTACAAAAGACTTGAAGCGCTTAACAGTAGTGAAAATTATATCATCATTCATAATGCACCTTTTGATTTAAAAATGCTTGCAAAAGAGGGTTTTGAGAACCAAATGCAAGTCATAGACACACTCCGTGTAGCAAAACATATCTTACCTGATGAAGAGGCACATAGATTACAATACTTTCGTTACAAAATGGAGCTTTATAAAGAAGAAGCAAAAGAGGCAGATGCTTTAGGCATTGTTGTCAAAGCACATGATGCCATCGGGGATGTACTTATTTTAAAACTTTTACTTTCAAGGCTTAAAACCCTAGTAAGAGAACAATTTCCAGATGAAAATCCAGTACAAAAGATGGTAGAACTCACAAAAACACCTATCTTGGTAAAAACATTTCGATTTGGAAAACATAAGGGCAAGGAACTCTCAGAAGTAGCACGAGAAGATGCAGGCTACCTCCGATGGATGCTCTCAAGTATGGATAATCTTGATGATGATATGCGCTACTCAATCAACACAGTATTAGGCATTGAAGGGTGAACAAAGGTGTCAAATATATGCTCATAGCATCCTTCACTTTTGCTGTGATGGGTGCCTTTGCAAAGCTTGCTTCACAAAGTATGAGTTCTTTAGAAGTAGTTTTTTTTAGAAATATTGCAGGGGTTATTTTAGTAGGTATCGCTGTTATAAAATCTCCTATGAAACAAAAAGGAGGAAAGCCATTTTTACTCTTTTTTCGTGGGTTTATAGGCTTTGTAGCCCTTCTTGCCTTTTTTTATAATATCGCACATATCTCTTTAGGCGATGCCATGACCTACTCAAAGACTTCTCCCATTTTTACTGCCATTTTTGCATGGATTTTTTTACATGAAAAACTCTCTACTAAAGCTTGGATAGCCGTATTTATAGGTTTTGTTGGCATAGTTTTTATAACTCAACCCAGTGGTGTTGGATTTTCAAAGTATGATTTACTAGGTATTTTTAGTGGCATAGGTGCTGCCCTCGCCTATACTTCCGTCAGAGAGCTAAAACAGTACTATGACACCCGTGCTATTGTCCTTTCTTTTATGCTCACAGGAACACTCGGACCTCTCGTCTTATTTTTCATTTCACCCCATTTTCATACAGCAGAACTCGATTTTTTATTTGCTGATTTTGTAATGCCACAAGGGATTGTTTGGTTTTATGTACTTGCTATGGGTGTTTTCGCAACCATCTCACAACTCCTAATGACAAAAGCGTATGGCTATACAAAAGCAGGCATCGTTGGTGCAGTAAGCTATAGCAATATTTTATTTTCAATACTCGTAGGATTACTACTCGGAGATGCTTTTCCCTCTTTGTTTACAAGTATAGGCATTGTTCTCATAGTTTTAGCAGGAATTTTAGTAGCAAGAGGATAAAAGTAGGTTTACATTTCAAGTCAATCTAAACCTACTAAGCTATAATCACACTCTTCATATAATGGTTTTGTGTCCGAGTGGCCGATGGTGCATCCTTGGAAAGGATGTGTAGAGCAATCTACCGAGAGTTCGAATCTCTCCAAAACCACCATATATACACTCATAAAATTCTCTCATTTAACTACCAATACATCTATACTTTGATATAATTTAAATAAACACTATTTATGGGAATTTGTCATTGGCATACGAACACGATTACGACACGAAACTCTTTAGAAGAACACAGATAATTGCAAAGCTTTATAATGGTGCAAAATTAACTCATAAAGAATTAGCAGAAGAGTTTAATGTAAGTACAAAAACAATCCAAAGAGATTTTACAGCACTTGTAGCACTTTATCCCATATATAAAGATGGGCATAAATGGCGTTTAGAAGATGATTATGAGTTTGAAGAACAGTTAAGTGTGCAAGATGATTTAACTCTCAAACTACTTCTTCAAGCGAGTAAGAGTTTTGATAAAAGTTTTCAAAATAGTTCTTCTAAATTACTCTCTCGCATAAGCGAAAATATTGCTTCTCCAATCTACACAAAAATAGAACTCGAAAATATTAGCAATAAACTAAAGGAAGTGAGTCTTATAGAAGAAGCTATAAACCAATCAAGACAAATATCATTCACCTACTTAAAAGATGATGATTATTTTGAGATGACAATAGACCCGTATAAGATAGTAAACTTTGATAGCTTTTGGTATCTCATAGGCAAAAGAAAAGGTAATTTACGAAGATACTATCTGCAAAATGTCTTTGATATTGAGCTAAAAGATACAAAATTTAGAAAGTCTAAAAAGGTAGAAATACTCATCAATAATGCCATCAACATTTGGTTTGATGAAAACAACAGTTTTGAAGTAAAATTACTCATAAATAAAAGCATCTCAAAATACTTTCAAAGAAAACCAATAA
>JALUWV010000033.1 GCA_027019335.1 Sulfurimonas sp.
TATCTACTCTAAAATCTTTTACTGTTTTTAACTCTTCTAAAAGTAGCTTTTTCTGTTTTAGTTTCATACTTGTGACTTTTTAAATCTACTAGCAATTTCTGAGCCTATTTCTCATCGGATTTACCTACTAATTTCTTTAAAATTTTCTCTATTGTTTGTTCTTGAGTGTAGAGTTCATAGGTCTTTCCTATGTAAGCTTGCAATAATTCTTTCAGGTTGTTGCTTCCATCTCCGTTAAAATCTTTCACCATTTGTGACTCTATAAAATATGAAAAATTTTCTTCTACATCAATATCAAAACTACGACCACCTATTTGCAAACTTATTTTTCTACTCATATTTTATTTATCCTAAAATATTTTCTATTTTACTGACAATTTCTTCTATTTCTAAATCTTTCATCGTGTTTTCTTCGCTGAGTCTTTCTATCTCTGCATCTTTAAGCTCACGCTCTGCTTTTAGTGTAAGCAGTTCATTTCTCATCATCTCATTTTCTTCTTTCAGTGAATCGCATTGCTGGATTACTTGTGATACTTTATCATCTAATTTTTCTAGTATAGTTTGTTCTTGCATTGTTTCTTCTTCCATTTATTTCCATCCTCTTGTTTTATATGGCCATAATTTTAGCATAAAAAAGCATACACTTGTTAGTTATTGTCTATATATTTAGAACATATCTTGTATAATTGAGTACTTAATCACAAGGTTAACTTTAAATGAATCATTTTGAAAAATATTGTACACAGTTTGTTCACTCCGTTGGAAGTAAAGAAGGGGCTGTCTCGCCTACTATTACAAACTCCGCTTCTTTTGGCTACGCTACACCCCAAATTGCTGAAGGCATTTTTGATGGAAGTGTCAAAAAACCACTCTACTCTCGTATGGGTAATCCGACTACAGCAAAATTAGAGTCCATCATTGCACAAATGGATGGAGGTATTGGGGCTGTTGCCACAAGTTCTGGTATGGGTGCATCTTCACTTGCTATTATGTCTATTGTCTCAAATGGTGATGAAATCATAAGTGTTGGTGGTTTATTTGGTGGGACTTATGCCCTTTTTAGTGAAACTCTCTCTCGCTTTGGAGTCAGTACCTCTTTTTTTGATGTTGACCAACTCGAAGCTATCCAAAATGCCATTACAGAAAAAACAAAAATTATTTTTTTAGAGAGTGTTGGAAACCCAAATATGCGTTTACCAGACATTAAAGCTATTGCAAAAATTGCAAATGATACTGGTGTTGCACTCGTCGTTGACAACACCATTACACCACTAAGTATTGCACCTTTAAGCTTAGGTGCAGACATTGTTGTTTACTCAACAACAAAAATTTTATCAGGGAATTCTTCTGCTCTTGGTGGTTGTGTTGTATTTCGTGCTATCAACAAAGAGTATGATAAATTTAAAACATCAAGATATCAAGACTTACATAAAATCATCGAAAAAGCAGGTAAAATGGCGCTTATCCCTATCGCCAAAAAAAGAGCTTTACGCGATTTAGGTATGAGTGCAAATGCCCATGCAAGTTACCAAACAATGCTTGGACTTGAAACATTAGCACTTCGACTCCCACGAATTGTGCAAAGTGTTGCCATCGTTGCAGAGGCACTTGAAAAAGCTGGACTAAATGTAAACCATCCTTCCCTAGAGTCTCATCCACACCATCAAAGATATTTGAGTGATTTTCAAAATGGATGTGGTACACTTTTAACGATTGATTTACAAACAAAAGAAAAAGCATACAAGTTTTTAAATGCAAGTAAATTAGTTACAATTACAGCAAATATTGGCGATAGCAGAACATTGGCACTTCATATGGCATCTACTATTTACAGTGATTTTGATGCAGAAACAAAAAAGTTTTTAGGCATTACTGATGGACTTATTCGTATCTCTATAGGTCTTGAAAATCCTCAAGACATCATAGAAGATTTTCTAAACGCGGTGAAATAAATACTATGTCTATACATACAGATTATGAACTTGCAGCAGAGTTACAGATAAAATATCCTCAAAAGTATAAGGTTTATATTTTAAATGATGATTATACTTCTATGGATTTTGTTATTGACATTCTTATGAGCTTTTTTCATAAGAGTTATGAAGAAGCAGAAAGTATTATGTTAGAAGTGCATAAAAAAGAGAGAGGTCTCTGTGGCATTTACACCAAAGAAATAGCAGAGACAAAAGTCATGCAAGTGAAGAAAAAAGCACAAGAGAGTGGATTTCCGCTCAAAGCAATGATGGAGGAAGAGTAATGATAAGTACCTCGTTAAATGATGTCTTTCAAAAATCTATCCTATTTGCAAAAGAGATGCGACATGAATACCTTACTATAGAACATGTTTTTTATCTTGTGCTTTCTTCCGAGGAAGGCAGTTACATTATCGACACTTGTGGTGGCGATGTGGAGCGTATGAAAAAAGAGCTTTCACTTTATATTCAAACGCAAATGGACACACTCCCATCAAATATAACTCAAGAACCATACGAGAGTCTTGCACTTTCGCGTTTAGTAGAAACCATGATACAACATCTCCAGTCTGCACAACAAACAAGTGCAAATATTGGAGATTTACTAGCTGCACTCTTTCATGAACAAGATACATTTGCATATATATTACTCAATGAGTACCAAATCTCTCAACTTGATATTTTAGAACTTATCTCACATAGAGAAAATCCAGAAGTTGAAAAAGAAAAAGAGAGT
>JALUWV010000034.1 GCA_027019335.1 Sulfurimonas sp.
CTCTCTTTAATGTCAGGAGGTTTTGACTCGACTGTGGCTTCTTACCTTACTATGAAACGCGGGATTAAAACACATTTCGTATTTTTTAATCTTGGTGGCAATGCACATGAGATAGGTGTAAAACAAGTTGCACTCTACTTATGGAATAAATTTGGCTCTTCCCATAAAGTCAAATTTATTTCCGTCCCCTTTGATACTGTTTTAACAGAGATTTTTCGCTCAACTCCACCTGCATATATGGGAGTAACACTTAAACGCCTTATGCTCATGGCAGCGGAGAAAATAGCTGATGAGATGGAGATAGATGCCTTACTTACAGGAGAGAGTGTTGCACAAGTTTCAAGCCAAACACTCCGTAATTTAGCCATCATTGATGAAGTAAGTTCCAAACTCATCCTCCGCCCTCTTTCGACAATGAATAAACCTGAAATTATGCAAATAGCGGATGATATTGGTACTCGTCATTTTGCAGAGAGTATGCCAGAGTATTGTGGTGTTATTTCTCAAAACCCTATTACACATGGCTCTTTTAAACGCATGGAGAAAGTAGCTTTAAAGTTTGATTATGATGTACTTACACAAGCAGTAGCCGATGCACAACATATTTATGTGCATGATATTATAGATGATGTCAATAGTCTTGAAGCGGTGGAAGTTGTGCATGATTTAACTAGGGATGAGTATGTTGTTATAGACATACGAGAAGACGTTGAGTGTATTCAAACACTATGTGAAAGTATACAAATCCCCTTTCATAAACTCAAATCTGAATTTATGAAACTTCCACAAGATAAAGAGTATCTCCTCTACTGTGAAAAAGGGATTATGAGCCAACTCTATGCACAGTATCTTCGTGATGCAGAGGCTTGTACAAATGTACGAGTTTATCGCCCTTTAAAAGAGTAGGTTTTACCCTAGTTGTGCAGTGATTGCTGCTTCTACATCACTGATGTCAGCCGTGCCATCTACTGTAATGTATGTTAATGTTTCTATGCTTTTTGCTTGTTCTTTATAGTACCCAATCAAAGGTTGTGTTAATTCATGGTACACTTTGAGTCTATCTAAAACAACCGCTTCTTTATCATCATCACGTTGCACTAAATCTTCACCCGTTTCATCATCTTTGCCTGCAACTTTTGGTGGATTATACTCTAAATGATACGTTCTTCCACTTGCCAAGTGTGCGCGACGACCACTCATACGTTTTACAATTACTTCATCAGCTACATCTATTTCTATCACAGCATCTATTGCTATTCCTGCATTTGTTACAGCATCTGCTTGTGGTAAAGTACGTGGAAAACCATCTAAAAGATAACCATTTTTACAATCATCTTCAGCAATTCTATCTTTAACTAAACCTATAATGATTTCATCTGTCACAAGTTGTCCCGCATCCATAGCAGCTTTTGCCATCTTACCCATCTCAGTTCCTGCTTTTATCGCAGCTCTTAGCATATCGCCTGTAGAGATTTGGGGGATGTTAAATTTTTTTGTAAGAAATTGAGCTTGTGTCCCTTTTCCTGCACCTGGAGCGCCAAGTAGTATAATTCTCATGTGTGTATCCTCTTTTTTTTCTTGAAATTATAGTGTTTTGAGTTTAAATTTTACTCACCCCACCCTAGTTTTTCTTTTAAAACATCAAAGTAATTAAAGGCTTCTCTGTGGATGAGTCGTACTTTTTTGTGTGCAAGTTTTATATGTAAGCTCTCCCCTAAATCTAACTCATGTTTATCTTGCCCATCCACGATGATAAGTGCGCGTTCTTTGGGTGTCTTCATCTCAATAGAAAAAGTCCCAGGGAAAACAACTGGTCGTTGTGTGAGAGAATGTGGTGAAATAGGAGTGAGAGAAAAAACATTTGTTAAGGGAAACAGTACAGGACCACCAGCAGAGAGGTTGTAAGCCGTCGAACCTGTTGGTGTTGAGACGATGACCCCATCCCCATAGTAGGTATTAAAAGATTTAGAATCGACAAGTGTTTCTATGTGTATCATATTTAAAACAGAGTGCCTTGTCAGAACGATGTCATTAAAAGCATAGGTTGTAAACTCTTTATTATTTTGTGTAAAATGTGCTTCGAGAATTGAGCGTTCATCCATTCTATACTCCCCTGATACCATTTGGGCGACAAAAGCATCAAGTTCTTCAAGACTAACATCTGCTAAAAATCCTAAGTTTCCTGCATAGACTCCTAAGATAGGGATAGCATACTTAAAGGAGCGTCTCGCAACTGAGATGAGTGTTCCATCCCCTCCCAATGTCACTAAAATATCTGTGGTTTGACAAAGGAGTTCAAACTCAATCCCCATAATCCCAATCATACCCCCACTAATATTATCAATCACTACTTCTATATCATAGTTATTGAAGATTTTTTCTAAGGTAAAAAAATCATCTTTTAACTCAGGAGTCGATGGGCGTAAAATTACACCTACCTTTTTAATTGTTTTATTGTGCATAGGGAAGCTCTTTTTTGCTTATTATACTATATTTCGCTATAATCGCAAAAATATTTTTTATTAGGACTCTAATTTTGAGAAGCCATTACAATACAGATTTAAGTGAAGCAAATGTTGGAGAAGAAGTTACTCTAACAGGTTGGGCGAATAACTACCGTGACCACGGTGGGATT
>JALUWV010000035.1 GCA_027019335.1 Sulfurimonas sp.
TCCATCATACATACTCTAAAATAGTTCAATGAGCTTTTTAACTGTAAATTTTTAATATTTTTTACGGATATTCCGTTCTAATACCTAGTTTAGTGTGTTGAAAAACTGTTTCATCGGATTTACCTACGGAAAGTTTGCTTTTTCGCGTTTTTCATAGAAAAAAGCACTAAAAGTCCTTAAACTTTAGCTATCCATCCTCCACCTATAAGTTTATTACCATCATAAAAAACAGCAGCTTGCCCAATTGCCACACCAAAGACACTTTCTAAAAGCTCTACTTCTGCTGTATCTACATTAATAATAACTTTACATGGTACAGCTTTTGTTCTATATCTTAATTTAACTGTTGTCTCAAACTCTTTTTTATCAGTAAACATATTGAGATTATTTAAAGAAACATGATTACAGGCAAGTTCTTCTTTCTTTCCTACAACAATTTGATTCTCTTTAGCATTTATACTTAACACAAAATGCGGATCATGTGCGCCATGTACAGTAAATCCTTTACGCTTTCCGATGGTATAGTGCATATACCCTTTATGCTTACCTATAACATTACCTTCTCTATCTAAAACATCCCCTTCATTATCGACCTCTACATAATCTTTTAACAAATCTGTATATGTAGTCTCAACAAAACATATTTCACTTGATTCTGCTTGGGAAGCAAAAGATTCTAAGCCTTTGACTGAATGAGCCACTTCTTTTATATCACTTTTTTTTCTTTCACCTAATGGAAATTTCAATCTTGGTAAAATATTTTTATTGACATAAAATAAAAAGTAGCTTTGATCTTTTGTATCATCTTCTGCTTGGTAAAAATACTTTCCATCTGTTTTAATGTAGTGTCCCGTTGCTAAATATGCTGCACCTACACTATCTGCAAAGCGAATCATTTCACCAAACTTCATTGTTTTATTACACAAGGCACAAGGATTTGGTGTCTTTCCTTGTGCATATGTATCTATAAAAGGTTCAAACACTTCTTTTCTAAAATTATCTTGTAAGTCAAGAATATGCAATTTTACACCCAACTTATCAGCAGCTTTTTGCGCTCGAGCTTGGTGAATTTCATGATAACCTGGCTTAGAGTGAAGTTTCATATATAAACCTTCTACCTCATAGCCCTCTTCTTGTAACAAAAGTGTTGATACTGTAGAATCAACACCCCCACTCATTCCTACTAATACTTTATTTTTTTGCATATCTATACCTTTAAACGGGACAATGATTTATAATAACTTGATTCTTTGAGTCCCGCATCTTCTAAAAGTTCAATTTGTGTTTTTAATGATTTTTCTATCTCTTGACTTACATACTCTAAATCATCTGTCAAATGAATTATTTTTAAATCTTCTTCATCTATCATACCATCACGAAGTAATCGATTTTCAATAAACTCCAAGAGTGGTTTATAAAATTCTGTACCTATCACAAAGATTTTTACACCCGTTACCTTCCGTGTTTGCACCAATGTCAAAGATTCAAAGAGTTCATCTAATGTACCAAATCCTCCAGGAAATATCACATATGCCATGGAGTATTTAACTAACATCACTTTTCGTGAGAAAAAGTAATCAAAACTCAACTCTTTAGTTGTATAAGGATTTGCCACTTGCTCAAAAGGCAAATCTATGTTTAAACCAACAGACTCTACCTCTGGATTTGTTGTAGCACCACGATTGGCAGCTTCCATGATACCTGGTCCACCACCAGACATAATGTTAAAACCTTTTTTTGCCAACATTGAAGCAAGGGTCTTTGTCTTTTGATAATATACATCATCTTGTGCCGTTCTTGCACTTCCAAAAATAGTTACTGTTGGACCGAGATCACCGAGTTCATCAAAACCTTTGACAAAATCAGCAATAATTTTAAAAACACTCCAAACATCAGCTGATTTAATATCTTTAATATATTTTTTTGTTAATGTATTATCTTTTTTTTTCATATTAGCCCTTTAGCTGGGTAAGTCTCTCTTTTTTTGTTCCAATTGAAGTGATTTGTACACCAAAGTTTCCATCAACGATAACAACTTCTCCTTGTGCTATCACATGATTATCAACTAAAATTTCTAAAGGATCATTTGCAAGTTGATTGAGTTCTATCACTGAACCTATATCCATATTGAGTACATCTTTTAAAAGCATCTTTTTTTTCCCAATCCTTACCTTGACAGGAAGCTTTACATCCATAATAAGCGAAATATTTTTCATCTCTTCGCTAGATAAGCTCATTGAATCATTTGAACCAGAAGGTTCATCCACAGCTAAGCCATTTGATTCAGGTGCGAATGTTTCATTTGTTTGTGCATTTGGAGATAAAGCTTTCTTTAAATTTTCATCTATGATAAACATCAGCATTGCAGAAACACTACCAAGAGTAAAATTATAAACATACATTGTATTATAATCTTCAAGACTCACTTCGGCACCATCTCCAACAAGTTCAATATCAGTGATACTAAAGGACAAAACAGGCAAATCTTTTTGTGCAGAGAGTGTATTGCCCATGGCACCAAAGATATTAGAGACTATCTCTTTGCCTGCATCCAAATCATCTTCACTTACATCTTCTCTATCACTTGCCTCTTCACCCATCATCATATCAGATAATGCTGCAACAAGATTAGGGGGAAGTGCAACCATAGCCGTTGCATCGGTATCTCCAGAAACTGTTATTTTAGTCAAAACAATTGGAGGAATAATATTGGAAATAATACTTAATTCTTGTTCTTCTTTCAAATCCAACGTTGGAGCTTCCCCTACTAAGGCTTCTATCGTACCTGTGGTCTCTTGTTGGAATAATTCTATAAAAGTACTCATTTACTACTCCTCATCTTGCATTTCATTATCATTTATTATATCCTGAACACCTGAGATTTTATCGTGTCTCTGTTTTTCAAAATTTTCTAAGGCACGTTTAACGGCATCTTTTTCTGTTTGTATAATCTCTGTAATCTGAATAGATTTTCTAAAACGACGCAAGCCAATTTCTCCTTTAAACCTATCTTTAGAATCAACACTTACTGTGACGATATCATTTGCTGCACTTGGAAGTCGTAAAACATCCCCCACTTGTAAGCTCAAAATATCTGCCATTGTTAAATCAGTATTACCTAAACTTGCTTCCACACTCACTTGCGCCCCACCAAGAAGCACTTGCAATTCTGTATTTCTACTTTTTTTAGAACTCGTCTCATTGAGCATCAAATCACGCGATGCTAGTTTTGGTAAAATAGGTTCAAGGGCTATAACAGGATAGCATATATTCATCATCCCAGAACTATGCCCAATAATAATCTCCATGACAACCATCACAACAATCTCATTTTGAGCAACAATCTGCACAACATTTGGACTTGATTCTTTGGACTCTACGATAGGATAAACCTCCATAACAGGTCCCCATGCCTCTTTTAAAGTACTCATCATCACACGAAGAATCGTTTCAAAAAGGCTCAACTCTATATCTGAAAATTCTCGTGAAGCATCAAAAGGTTCTCCTTTTCCCCCTAAAAGTCTATCAAGCATAGGAAATGCAATAGAAGGATTAATCTCTATGACCCCACTTCCTTCTAAGGGCTTTACAGAAAAAACATTAAAGGATGTTGGATTTGGTAGAGACATTAAAAATTCGCCATAAGTCATCTGGTCAACAGAGTGCAGTTGGATTTCAACGATAGAACGCATAATAGCAGAAATTTGTGAAGCTAAACTTCTTGCCATTTTATCATGGACACCACGAAATGCACGAAGTTGCTCTTTTGAAACTCTATTTGGTCGTTTAAAATCATAAAGTGTGACTTGGCGCTGGGGGAGTAAAGTATCTTCACTCCCTTCAAGGACATCATCTCCCTCATCTTCAACAACATCTAAAAGAGCATCAATCTCTTCTTGTGAAAGTATATCTGCCATATTACGCTCCTATACTTTCTCTAATTTTAAGAATAACTGCTTTATGAATTTGAGATATTCTTGATTCTGTAATATTTAAAATCTCACTAATCTCTTTAAGTGTTAATTCTTCAAAATAATAGAGTTGAATAATCATCTGTTCACGTTCTTTATAAGAAGAGAGTACTTTTTTGATAACAGAAACCAGTTGCTCTTTTTCGATGCTAGCAAGTGCCGCACCTTCATCACCTACTTGCAACTGTTCGCCTAAAGGCATAACAGTGTATATAGTAGAAGCAATCCGTGCATCATGCACTTTTTCAACACTCTCATCTAAAATTTCTGCCAATTCTTCATCGCTAGGTTCTTCTTCATGAGTGAGCATATATTCTTCAACAGTAAAGTTAATTGCTTTAACGAGTTTACGACTTGCACGAGAGAGTACATCTAAACTTCTCAAGTAATCAAGCATCGCCCCATACACTCGTTTTTTTGCATAGCCCCAAAAGGAATCATTTAAAGATTCATCATACCGACGTGCTAATTTTATAAGTTCTTCTGTTCCAATAGCTGAAAGGTCTAAAAAATCAACCGAACTAGGAAGCCGTTCTTTCAAACGGAATGCCATTGCTTTAACAGCTGGAAGATACTGCAATGCAAGCTCATCTTCCTTATGTTTTAAATCTTGTGCATAAGCATTTTTCATCATGATGCTATACCCTGTGCTTCTTCAGAGTTCATCTTTGCAGCCATATCTGTTATCTTAATCGCTGAATCTATAAGTTTTTCTCGTTTATTAATCTCTTTTACAAACATATCCAACTCTTTTTCATGCTGTGCTTTTGGGAAGAAAGCTGATTTGACATTTAAAGTTTGATAATACATAGCTATAATAATATGTGAAAAAAGATAAAAGAAGGTCGTAATAAAAAATGTATATACAAGAAGTCCCTCAGCATCAAAAGATTTTAAGATGCCAAATACTATACCAACAAAAAATCCTTGTACTGTAAAAAAATATACAAAATTCTCGCCTAACATATAGCCTCCATACACATAAAAAACACGTTTAAAAGTGTTCTATCAATCTTTTAAATAGCCCTGAGAGACCACTTTCACTTGAAGAGACTAGCATATTTCGTTCCAATTTAGACATTATAATTTTAACAATATTTTCTATATCTTTATAAACCTGTGAATTTGGATAGAGTGCCGTAAAAAGAGCGCGCTGTTTCACCGAAGAAGAGACCTTCACATCTGCATTGATTTTTCCATATAATCGTAAATCTAATTTCGTCCCAATATTTGCTTTGGCAACCTTTTTAATCTTATCAAATACGGCATTAGCTTCTTTATCACTCTTGACCTGATTCATAATCATTCCAATATCATCACGAAGTGTTGCAATGGTTTTAATCGTTGCATATGCATCTGTAATCGCTGCAGGATCGGGTACAGTAACGACAATGACATCATCTGCAGCATTGAGAAACATTTGAATATGCTCGCCAATCCCTGCCCCAGTATCAATAATCATCACATCAAGTTTATCTAAAACTTGTGCCTCCTGCATAAAACGTTCAAAAAGAGCTTTATCAGAATACTTGAGTATTTCATCGCCACTCTCTCCAGGGATTAAAATCAAATTTCTTGTAATAGGGATTAATATCTCTGAAACAGTTGCTTCACCTTTGAGAACATGTAAAATATTTTTCTTTATTTTAACATTAAACATTACATCTAAATTTGCAAGCCCAATATCTGCATCGAAGATACCAACATTTAAGCCTTGTTGAGAGAGTGCATAAGCAAGATTTGAACTAATTGTGCTTTTCCCAACACCACCTTTTCCACTTGTAATCGCAATAAAACGTGTTTTTTTAGACTTCTTTACTATCTCATCACTCTTTGAGGCGACAAGTTCTTCTAGTTTTTGTGCTTGATTGCCTATCATGCTTTACTCCTGTTAAACCCATGTAACACACACTCTATGAGAAAATCACTACTTGCTACAACTAAATCTTCAGGAACTTCTTGTCCCACCGAAAAATAGCTAATAGGCTTTTTCGTTTCATAGGCAAGTGAAAATATATTTCCAAAACCCATTGTCTCATCTAATTTTGTAAACATCAAAGTATCTATGCCCAAAGGAGCAAAGTTATCATAGGTAATTTTTAAATCCTCATATTTTATTGAACTTGGCATCACGAGGATAACATCTACATGATACTGCGTTTGATTGTTATTTAAACACTCATAGATTTTTTCTATTTTTCCTTTATCATAAGGACTAGACCCCATCGTATCTATCAAGATATAATCACAATACTTTAGTGATTCTAAGGCATTAGAAAATTCTGGAGGATCTACAACTGTTTCTATACCAAGTTTCATCATACGAGCATACTGCATGAGTTGTTCTACTGCGCCTATTCTATATGTATCTAAAACAACAAGCCCTACTTTATACTTTTTATCAAGTAAAAAAGAGTAGCGTGCGGCAAGCTTAGCAATACTGGTTGTTTTACCAACACCTGTAGGACCCACAAGCATCATTACCTTTTTGGCTCCAAGTTTTGGTTGTACTTCCATACGTATGGGTACCATCTTGCGAAGGATTGTCTGAAAGTAGCGTTTCACTGTTGCTGAATTTTCTTTCATTTTAAAAGGCATATGCTCTAGGGTAATACGCATCAAGCCATCTAAATGTTCTTTATTCATCCCACTTTGTGCGGCAAGTCTGTAAATCTCTGCAAATTCTGCTGGAATCTGTGCTTCAATGTCAGGAGATTTTTCATCCCAAAACATATTTTGAATAATTTTCACTTTATCTGTAAGTTTGTTAATCTCGGTTTTAATCTCTTTTAACTCTTTTGGCTCATACACTGTTTGTGCTTGTGCTTTTCCCTCATAATTAAACTGAGGTTTTGTAACATCAGCAACCTGAGAAATTTGCTTTGCTGCATTTGAAATATCAAACAAGATATCTTCACTCTCTTGTCTGAGCGGTTTTTGTTTTGAAAGTGGCTTTTGATTTGTATAGGTTGCCGGAATTTTCTCTTCTTCTACACCTATCAGTATCTCATATAGAGCCTGTTTACCAAGTGCTTTTTTCTGCACTTCTCGCGTTTCAATGAGCATTCCCTCATCGCCAATCTCTAGTTTTGCTTTTTTAAGTGCTTCTGAAGGAGTGGCACCTGTAAATGTCAGTATCTTCATTGATGCAAACTTGCAAGAGGAATTACCACACTCTCTCTTTGAGACCAAGCAGGATGTGGGAGTGTTAATTTTTTTGTATTTATAATTTTGTTATCAAAAAATATAATATCCAAATCTAATGTCCTTGGTGCATTCGGAAAACTTCTCGTTCTCCCAAATTTTTTTTCTAATCGCATCAAATACGCTAAAAAATCTTTTGCCTGCATATTTGTCTTTATAATCATAATTGAGTTAAAAAAATCATCTTGATTGGTATACCCAAACGGAGGATTTTTTAAAATCAATGATGTTTGCAAAAGCACAACATGCTTCTCTTTTTGTAGATGAAAAAAAAGATGTTGAAATCTTCTTTTTACATCCCCTAAGTTTCCACCTATACCTACTGTAGCAGTATAACGTAAAGGAGACCCTTTTCTTCTCGTATAAGGAAATGAAAGCCCTCTAAATGATGTTAAAGTGTCATTGAGACTATGTTTTCTATACATGAATTTTTAAAAAAACCTATGCTTGTTCTTGTGCTTGTCTTTGTGCTTCTTGAGATGCTGCAATTTCATTAAAAATCTGAATCATTCCCATCATCGCTAAATGGTATCCAAATGGACCAAAACCAACAACAGACGATGTACAAACAGGAGCAACCATATTCTCTTTACGGAAATCTTCACGTCTATGAATGTTACTGATATGTACTTCAATAGTAGGCACATTCACAGCAGAAATAGCATCACGTATAGCGATAGATGTATGTGTATATGCAGCAGGATTTAAGATAATTCCATGTGCTTCACCATAACACTCTTGAATCTTATCAACAATTTCACCTTCGAGGTTACTTTGAAAGAATTCTATTTCGAGACCATTTTGTGTTGCGACTTCTTGCATTTGAGCATGAATTTGCTCTAGTTTCATTGGACCGTAAATATTTTGTTCACGAACACCTAGCATATTTAAATTTGGACCTTGAATTACGACTATCTTCATTTTTACCCTTTAATTTTCTTTTTAAGCAGTTATTTTAGCGAAATAAAGCATAATATAGTTTAAATTTACCAAAAAGATTCACTATGCAGATTATTACCCCCCATTTTATCTATTTAAAAGATAGAGTTAGTACAAATTTATCCATTGCGTTTGATACAAGCATACAAAAAATTGCTCCGATTGAAGAACTAAGAGAACTTTACCCTGAGGCAGAAGTCACAACACTCAGAGAAAATTCACTCCTTATGCCAGGACTTATCAATGCCCATGTGCATATAGAATTTTCTGCGAACAAAACACAGCTCAGTTATGGCGATTTTATAAACTGGCTTTACAGTGTCATAGAAAACCGTGAAGAACTCATAGGTGGTTGCGATACTTCCTGTATGCAAAATGCTTGTGAAAGTATGCTTGAGAATGGCATCACAAGTTTTGGTGCGATAAGTTCTCATGGAATGGACTTAGATGCCTGTGCCAATGCAAAACAAAATGTTGTTTACTTTAATGAACTCATCGGTTCACAAGCAGTGATGGCAGACACACTTTTTCAAGATTTTTTATCGCGTTTAGATGCGAGTAAAAGCATCAAAAGAGAAGGATTTTACCCTGCTGTTGCTATTCACTCACCCTATTCTGTTCACCCAATTCTCATCAAAAAAGCACTTGAAATTGTAAAAAATGAAAATCTCAAACTCACAGCTCATTTTATGGAGAGTATTGCCGAGAGAAACTGGCTCGATGATAGTAGTGGTGACTTTACAAAATTTTTTAAAGAGCTACTCAAACAAGATAAAAATGTTTGTGATGCAGAGGAATTTTTGGAGCATTTCAACACACAAGAAACACTCCTTACACATGTCACAAATGCAACAGATAAAGAGTTAGAAACTATCCAAAAGCACAAACACACTGTCATTCACTGCCCCATTTCAAACCGTCTTTTAGGCAATCCAACACTCAACATCAAAGCCCTCAATGACAAAAATATAAAATGGATTGTTGCAACCGATGGACTCAGTTCCAACTATAAACTCGACCTTTTTGAAGAGATGAAAATCTCTCTTTTTATGCATAGCAATGCCCCACTTTTAGAGTTTTCACAAGCCTTGATAGATGGTATTACGATACATGCAGCTGAAGCACTTGGACTCAATGCAGGCGAGCTAAAAGAAGGAAAAAATGCCGATATGATTGTGCTTGACTTAGATGCAGCACCAACAAAAGAATTAGCTATTCACCTCATCTTACAGCGATATAATATATCTAAAGTCTATATCAATGGCAAACTAGAAAAAGGGGTTTAACACACCTCTTTTTTTGCCATATATTGCAGTTCATCACAAGAGAATCCTGCCTCTTTTCTTGCTTGTATATTTACATTTTTAGCCCGTAAAAATCCTTGTGGATAATACTTTTGTATAATGTCAAAATATATTTCAGAAGAAACATTTTCTTTTTCACAAGCATAACGAAACCAGACATCTCCTTTTTTTACATGATCCACTTCTTCAGCTAAAATGATTTCTAAATTGTAGATTATTTTTTCTATCATATCAGTCTTTGGCAAGCGCCTTAGTTTATCTAAAATCATCGGTGTGGCATCTAGTCCATTAGCTTCTAAGTAACGCGGTACAACTGCCATACGTTCAAGAAGTGTTTTGGTTCTTTGGCTTGCTTCAAAAAGAGCATTATGTACTGCGACATCTCCATAGCCTGCATTTAACTCTTTTAAAAGCGATGTAAGCATTTGAAAATGGCGTATCTCATCTGCTGCCACCGCTAACCAATCAGCATAATATTGCCGTGGCAATCCCTGAAACCTATAAGCCCCATCAAGTGCTAAATCAATCGCAGAGTACTCTATGTGTGCTACGGCATGGATAAGATTGATTTGTCCTTCTCGTGTTGTGAGATTTCTACGTTTTGGTACATCTTGAGGTGAAATAATTGTGCAAATCTTTGCATACGAAGGTGTTTGAAATTCTGTCGGGGTATATTCACTCTCAAAAAATAGAGTACCTGCTTGAAACTCTTTATAAAAAGCTTCAAAGCTTTGGATTTTTTCTTCTGGGTTTTGTATTTGTAAAATTAATGCTAATTCTTTATAATAATTCATACAAACATAATGCTATAATTGCGATAAAAAAGAGATAAATATGCAAATAAAACGCCAAGCTATGGGTGTGTATCAAACAAACTGTTACATAGTTACAGTCAATGGTAAAGATTTTATCATAGATCCAGGAGTCAATGCAACACCGTGGGTTAAAGCAAATGTGACAAACCCTGTTGCTATTTTAAATACACATGGGCATTTTGATCATGTTTGGTCAAATGCAGAGTTACAACACGATTTAGGAATCAAACTCTATACTCCAAAAGATGACATCATGCTTTTAAGTTCAAGTTCATGGATGCCAGACTTACCGCCTTCTGTTCCTGATGTAGCGATAGAAGGTAATGAAGAGCTTGATTTTGATGGAGTAAAGGTAAAATTCCGTCACTTTCCAGGGCATTGTCCAGGGTGTTCTACCATAGAGATAGAAGATGCTATGTTTAGTGGGGATTTTATATTTAAGCGAAGTATTGGTCGGTGTGATTTTCCTTACTCTTCGCCCAAAGATATGAAAAAGTCACTTCAAAAATTTAAACAACTTGATTTTGACAAAACCATCTACCCTGGTCACGGGGAGACAACAAGCATACAAGAAGAACAAAAAAATTCTGACTACTGGATAAACAGCTTATGAGCCATTTTGATACAAGAGCCAAAAATTGGGACAAAGGAAACACACAAGTCGCTGGAGCAAAAGTAATTGCTGATGCCATTCAAGCCAAAATCACACTCAATGATACGATGGAAATTATAGATTTTGGAACAGGTACAGGACTTTTGGGTTTTAACATAGCCACTTCTGTGAAGCAAGTACATGGAGTAGATACATCTAGAAAAATGCTTGAAAAGCTAAAAGAAAAAAATAGTGCCTCTTTACATATTATTCCCTACCATCAAGACATTTTAGAAGAACCACTTACAGAAAAATTTGATGGATTGGTCTCATCAATGACACTTCACCATATCGAAAATGTAAGACTTTTTTTTCAAACGGTGTATAAGACACTCACAGAAAATGGATTTGTGGCGATTGCTGATTTAGAGCAAGAAGATGGGACTTTTCACTCTGATAATACGGGTGTTTTCCACTATGGTTTTGAAAAAGAAGCCCTTATAAAAGTAGTACAAGAGTGCGGCTTTAATCATGTATCTTTTGAAAATATCAATACCATCAAAAAAACACACCGTAATTTTGGAGTATTTTTACTTATAGCATACAAATAAGCTACTGTTCAACCGCATCCATAAGGTGTAATTTTAAGATATGTTTTTCTGTAATAACAGTTTTAAATTCACCTTCAAATACTTTTATATCTAAGACCTGTCCAACCACATGAACATTACGTTTTCTCCCCTCTTTGTGCCGTACTTTTGCGGTCATTATGACTTCATCATGAAATTTTACAGGGGATAAAAACTGACAATCACTTGCAACTAAGACAACATTTCTCTCATTGACAGCAAGCATTGCAGCATAATCGGCAGAAGAAAAGATAAATCCACCATGAATAAGCCCAATATCATCTGCCACCATTTCAGGACTTGTAATAAGCTTCACTTCAACATAGCCCTCTTCCATCACTAAAATTTCACCATTTAGGTCTTGATTAATGCGTTCATGAGTTCTTACAAGTACCTCTTTGTCGTCCTCTTCTCGATAATCTTCTAATTCTAAATCTTCGCTATTTTGTTCATCTGAAGTCACTTTTTATCCTTTGTTAGTCGCACATACACTCTTGCAGGGGCAGGATACCCTTCTACCGTTTTAGTGCTATCATTTGGATCAAGAAAGTCCTCTAAAGATTGTCCCTCTATCCACTCTGTTTTTCTCTGTTCATTTGCCTCTGTAACACTTGTTTGTAAAACTTCAAACTCTGAAAATCCTGCCCGTAAACACCAGTTTTTTAAGGCTTTTACTGTTGGTACATAGTAGATATTGGGTATTTTAGAGTAACTCGACTCTGGGCAGAGTGCCATCTCCCCTTCCCCTTCAATGTAGAAAGTATCTAAAATTACTTCACCTTTTTTATCAAGCCCTTTATAAAGTTGTTTTAACATTGCAACAGGGTCACTCCGATGATATAAAACACCTAAACAAAAGATAGTATCAAACTTCTCTTCGTAAAACTCAAGATGTTCCACACCTAGAAGTTCGTATTTTATCTCACTTTGCACAAACTTGTTTATAAAATCAAACTGTGTTTTATAAAGTGGTGAAGGGTCAAAACCAACCAATGCTTTAGGCTTATCTTCAAGCATTCTAAACATATAGTAGCCATTATTACATCCAATATCAGCAACTTTTTTATCTTTTAAATCAAAATAAGGTCGTAAGAGATTGTACTTCATATTGCTCTGCCACTCACTATCTATAAAGGTCTTTCCAATTTGAAAAGGTCCTTTTCTCCATGGCATCAATAATTTTGCAGTTTTATAAATCGCTTCTTCATCAAACACAGCATCAATTTTAATGGTATTATCCAGTACAATATCTGCTTTGCAGTTCTCAATCTTCTCTAATGATTCTCTTAAAGGAGCAATATTTTTCCAAGTCATCCATTTTTTACGCTCTATTCTTAGTGTTTCTAGGTTCATTTTATTCTTTATCTATATAAATTTTACTATAATTGTATCAAAATACCTTTAGGATATTCAATGCGATTAGAAAAAAAAGCTACTCTCGTCTCTACAAGTGTTGCTGCTCTACTAGTACTGCTCAAAATGAGTGTAGGAATTTTCAGTGGAAGTATCGCTGTTCTTGCTTCGGCGATAGATAGTTTACTTGACTTAACCGTTTCACTCTTTAACTACTTTGCACTACATACTGCTGAAAAAAATCCTGATGAACAGTTTCATTTTGGTCGGAGTAAGATAGAACCACTTGCTGCGGTCATAGAGGGAAGTGTTATCTCTTTTTCTGCACTTTTCATCCTCTATGAAGCCCTCTCCAAAATAGTCCATCCAGCAAATTTACAACAGATGAGTATTAGTATTATAGTCATGCTTTTATCACTTGGTATTACTGCATTTTTAGTAGCTTTTTTAGACTATGTGGCACAAAAGACAGACAATATGGTCATCCGTGCAGATGCCCTCCACTACAAAACAGACCTCTTTTCTAATGGTGCTGTTTTACTTGCACTTGGACTTATCCACTTTACAGGAGAACAACTTATAGACCCTATTTTAGGTGTTCTTATCGCATTTTATATGATTTATTCTGCGATTCCTATCATCAAAGAGGGAATTTTAATGTTACTTGATGCGGCACTCGCAAAAGAAGAAATAGAAAAAATTGAGCTGATTTTACAAGATGAACCCATTATAAAAAACTTTCATTATCTACAAACTCGAGAATCAGGAAGCCATATTTATATCTCTGTGCATGCTGTCTTTAACATCAGTATTTCGCTCTATGATGCACATCTTATTTCAGATAAAATTGAGTCCAAAATCAAAGCACTTTTTCCACAAAAGAGAGTCCATATCCTCATTCATATGGACCCTTATGATGACTCAGAACTCAATGAAGAAGATTATGAATGATTGTTTCTTTTCTTCACCTTTTTTGCCTTAAACTCTTTGCTTGCAATATTTTCTAAAAATACCGTTGCATAAGAGCCTTTTGGCAAAGTAAATGCTATCTTCATGATGTCAAAGTTATTGTTATACTCTAGTTTTAAATCTTTAGGAAAGATAATTGCTGGTCGACGTAGTCCTTTATCATATAAAAAACCATCATCATATTTTGCCTCTATTTCACCTGCTTTTGCTCTTGCACGAAAAACATCACGACCACATAAAAGTCCTGTAGGATATACTTTTTTTGCTTCAAAATCTTTTTGGGGCATCTTCTTTGGAGTAAAGATTTTTCCCTCAGTTGTCATGTAAATATCTCCTTCTAGGAGCATATATCTAGCATTGTTCTCTTTACGACTTAAAAGTATACGTTCTGCCAACCAGTCATTAAAAAACACACTCTGATAAATTGAAACTAAAAACTTTTTGAGTTTTGCATCTTCTATATGTAACTCCCCATCAATCATCGCTTTTGCTTGTTCTATAGAGTCTTCATCACGACCAAAACGCTGGTAACCAAAGTAGTTTGGCAAACCGAATTTTTCTGATTTTTTCGCAAGCTTTTGGATTTGTCCTGCTTGAATTTGATTGACTTCAAACAAGTTAATTGCAAAGCGATTCCCTTGTAAATCCCCCATTCTTATAGAATGCGTATGGCGTGTTTTATCTAAGATTTTTATCTGAGGATGGCGAAACCTTTTAAGTGTTTGTTCATACTTTGCTTCAATGCTTATGTATTGTGAAGTCGTTGCATGTTTATCTTTTAAGCCTGCATAGCCGATTTTTTCAGCATTAATGTTGAGATGTTTTGCAAATGCAGCTATCATATCCCATGTCGTCAATTCTATCTTTTGTACATGAAGTACCATAAAATTTCCATTCCCTTTCCACTTTAAACCTATCTCATCAACCACAAAATCTTCTTGATTTTGTTCAAACTTAAAATGTATTGGCTCTTTTTCATCTAAATATATTCTTGGCATTTTTCTTCTTTATAATTGTAAAAATTTTAATTTCTTCGTAGCTATTTTTATGTCTTTTTGTATAGCTTCTTTGAGTGCTGGGAGTGTAGCAAATTTTTGGTTATCTCTTATAAAAGATACAAAACTTATACTTGCACTTGCCTCACATACTATCTCAGTATCTAAGATATGTGTCTCCACAGCAAAACTTCCATCGGTTGAAGCACGATGCCCGATAAACGAAACAGAGGGGTGAAGATGTTCTTCATCATCAACTCTTGTAAGAGTAGCATACACTCCCTCTTTTGGGAGTAAAAAACCTTCTGTTTGTATGTTGACCGTGGCTACCAGCTCTTTTGCACCAAGTCCTTGCCCGCGTACATACTTCCCTCGGATTGTATAGTTATGTCCTAAAAAGTTATTTGCACCTTCTATATTGCCTAGCTGTAATTTTGCACGTATCTTATGCGAGTGAATTGAATCATTTTTATGTTTCACCTCATCCACCACCACAACTTCTCCTCTAAACATCTCTTTTAAATCAGCAGAAGAGTAACATCTATCTTTTCCAAAATGAAAATCATATCCGACAACAATTTTTTCTAACTTTGGAAACTTTTCTTCTAAAAAGTGTAAAAAATCAGCACCATTAAAATGGCGAATCTCTTCTAAATCAACAAATAAAAGAGAATGGTTTGTAAAGTTTTTTCGTTCTTTTTGCGGAGTGAGGTTTGCATATCCTGTTTCTATAACAACGATTGTACCTTCTGTCCCTAGATGTTGAAAAAGTGCCTGATGTCCTAAATGCATCCCATCAAAACCACCGATTGCTATTGCTGTTGTTGTATTCATCTGCGAATCATAACACTTTTTAGTTTGCATACGATTAAAACCCTATTTTTTAAAATAATAACAATACTCTAAATTTCCCTCTTTACCAGTAACACTTGAAGGCATTTTAGTTTGTAGAGACCACTTTTTTAATGCACAAGCATCTTCAAACTTTTGCATTGCATTTGCAATGGCTTTGTTATCAAGCACCACACCATGTTTATCGCGTTTAACTTCACGACCTACTTCAAATTGTGGTTTAAAAAGTAAAATTATATCAGCAGATGCCAGTCTATCAACATCTTCTAAGATATACAGCAGAGAGATAAATGCCACATCGCTCACAACCAAATCAAACTTTGTGTCTGATTGAAAATCACGGATGTCACACTGCTCATGCACACGCACTCTTTTGTCTTCTCTTATGCTTTGATGTAACTGCTGTGTTCCCACATCGACACAACTTACACTTGCAATCTCCTCTTCTAAAAGTACCTGTGTAAATCCACCTGTTGAAGAGCCTATATCTAAAGCACTTTTTCCTTCGATAGCAATCTTTATCTCTTCTAAAAAGTTGAAAAGTTTATATGCTGCACGCGAGACATACTCTTTATGTTCTCCAACACTCACACACTCTTCACTTGTAAGTTTGAAAGAACTTTTATTTATTATCTTGCCATTCACACTGACAAGCCCCTCTTTAATCAAAGATTGTGCTTTATTACGACTTTGTGCCATGCTATTTTCTACAAGATAGTTATCTAACCTCACAGTAGCATCCCTCGCATCGCTTCTTCTGTGAGTGTTGCGACTCCCAGTGTAATTGCCTTATCATATTTACTTCCCGCATCTTTACCATAAATCAAATAGTCTGTTTTTTTACTGACACTCGAACTCACTTTCGCACCAAGATTCTCAAGTAATGTTTTTATAGCCCCTCGACTCTGACTCATACTCCCAGTAAGCACAAGTGTTTTTCCCTTAAATGGATTCTCTTGTGCTTCTTCTTTTTGTAATGGTTCTAGAGGTGCTAAAATGGTTTCTAGTTTCTCTATCGTTTCGCGATTGACACGGACAAATTCTAAAAGTGATTCTGCCATCTCTTCGCCGATTCCATCACAAGCGATAATTTCTTCTTTACTAACACTCTTAAACCCAACACCAAAAGCATCTGCCAATGTTTTAGAGGCCACTTCTCCTATATGTTCTATCCCCAAAGAGTTTATAAATCGCCAATACTCTTGTCCTTTTGCATTTTCTAATGCTGTGAGTAAGTTTTGTGCTTTTTTCTCTTTGAAGCCTTCAAGAGTGAGTAAATCTTCTAAAGTTAAAGAAAATAAATCAACAACATTTTTGATAAGCCCTGATTTAAAAAGTGTTTCTACTATTTTGATGCCAAGCCCATCAATGTTTAAACAAGGCTTCGATGCAAAATAGATAATCGAGTTGACAACCCTTGCCTCACACGAGAGATTTTGACACTTGAGTAAAACATCTTCTTGAAGAAGTTCACTTGCACAGATGGGACAATATTTTGGTTTTATAAACTCTTTTTCATCCCCACTCCGTTTATGCACTAAAACTTTCATGATTTTAGGTATCACATCCCCACTTCGCAGTATGATAACTGTATCGCCCAGTCGAATATCTTTGCGTTGAATTTCATCAAAGTTATGTAAGGTTGCTCGCTCAACTACAGCACCATCTATCTCAGTTGGCTCAACAATAGCCACAGGAGTCACAGCACCAGTACGACCAACTTGTAAGATGATGTCTTTCACTTTTGTTATCTTCTCTAACGCAGGAAATTTGTACGCCACCGCCCAACGTGGCACCTTAACAGTGTATCCCATATCTATCTGTGAGCTAATCTCATCCACTTTGATAACCATACCATCAAGCATCATTTCATATGAATCTCGTTCTTGATTCATTTGCTTATAAATTGCTTCTATCTCATCGCTATTTTTACACACAGCACTTTGAGGTGGTTTACGAAATCCCATCTTGTAGATAGTCTGCATTTTATCATGCAAGAGTTTTTCTCTCAAACTATTTTCACCAATTCCATAAGGTAAAAAAACAAGATTACGTTTTGCGGTAATACTCGAGTCGAGTTGGCGTAAACTTCCTGCAGCTGCATTGCGTGGATTTGCAAAAGGAGCTTCACCTTCTTTGAGTCGGCTTGCGTTTATCTTTTCAAACTCCTCTTTAAAAATCACAACTTCCCCACGGATTTCTATGAGTTCTTTATGGTCTATCGTTAAAGGAATAGAGCGAATTGTTTTCACATTTTGAGTAATGAGTTCGCCTATACTTCCATCTCCACGTGTTATCCCCTTAACAAGCACCCCATTTTCATAGAGCAAATCAAGACTCGCACCATCATACTTTGGTTCACAATAAAAAGAGATATTGGCATCGAGTTTATATGTTTTTTTAAGCCAAGCTTCTAAATCATCACGATTAAAAATATCTTCTAGTGACCACATACGACTCAAATGTGCTGCTTTAGTAAAGCCTTCACTCACACTATCCCCTACCCTTTGTGTAGGAGAATCAGGTAAAATATCTTCAGGATATTGTGCTTCATATGCCACCACTTCATGATAGAGCCTATCATATACTTCATCTGTTGTAATGGGTTCATCTAAAACATAATAATGTTTCGCATATAGGTTGAGTTCTTCTACTGATTTTTTATATTCATTTCTTTTCATATTAGTCGAATTATTACATAATATCTATTAATTACTGCTAATTGTTACTTAGATGTGATATACTTCACTTTGATATAAAAAAAGGTAATACAACATGAAAAATCTCTCTATCAAAACACAAGTCCTTAGTATGATTTTAGGTGCCCTCTTACTTCTCGGTATCATTACATCTGTGAGTTCTGTTTACAAAAGTAAAAATGCCCTCCTTCAGGGGAATTTTGCGAAACTGACAACAGTAAGAGATTTTAAAAAATCGCAAATAGAAGAGTTTTTTCAAACCAATATTGCTACTTTAAAAGTTGTTTCGATGAGTAACAATGTGGAGTATTTAGTCGATGACCTTTACCGTCTTGAAGAGAAGATGGAACTGAATCCTTCAGGAAAATTCCCCATAAAAGACCCCCTTATTGACGAAACTATCGAACCTTATGACCATTTTTTTCAAACATTTATCAAAGAGTATAAATTTGAAGATATTTTACTTGTCAATGCACAAACAGGACAAGTCCGTTATAGTGCAAAAAGAGGTAAAGATTATGGTGCCAATCTAAAAACTGGTTCCCTTCGCTCAACTTCTCTAGCAAAAGTGTATAACAAAGCTATGAAAAGTGCTAAAGCAAGCTATGTTGACATGGCACCTTATAGTGCCAATCACAATAAACCTGTCCTTTTCTTAGGGATTCCTGTAAAAATAGAAGGAGAAATAAACTCTATTTTAGTCCTTGAAATCGCAGGTTCTTCTATAAACCATGTGATGCAAAAAAGAATCGGGTATGGAAAAACACAAGAAGATTATCTTGTAGGTTCAGACCATTTAATGCGAAGCGATAGTGTTTTAGACAAAGAAAAGCACTCTATTCTTTACTCATTTTCACACCCAGATACAGCTGCAATCCATACCATTCCAGTCAATGCCGCACTGAGAAATGCCCCGAGTGCAACTGGTATATTTACTGAATACAACAAAGACAAAGTGCTTGCAGCCTATGCAACAATCAAAATTGGGAATGACATTATATGGGCTATTGTTTCAGTCATTAATGAAGATGAAGTTTTAGTAACACCAAACAGTATTAGAAACTTTATTATTCTTGAGTTTATCATTATTTTTATCATTATTAGCCTCTTCTCTATTTATGTTCTCAATAATAATATGATTAGACCACTCAATAATTTCAAAAAAACCCTCTTAGAGATTGGACAAACAAAAGATTTAACAAAATCTCTTGAGTGTGATGCTCCCGCAGAGATAGAAGATATGGCAAAAAGTTTCAATATACTTTTACATGATTTACAACATCTCATTAACAGTGCAAAAACAACATCAACACACAATACAAATAAGGCAAATGGATTATCTTCAAATGCACATACAGTTGGTAAGAACATCGCTACATCAGCAGATATTATTAAAGAAGCAAGTATATCTGCAAATAGAATAAATAGTGAAATCATGACGGCTATTCAAGAAGCACAAAGTAATAAAAAAGAGATTATCAAAGCCAATAGTATGCTCAATGAAGCAAGAGATGAAATTATTACCCTTACAAACCAAGTGCAAAACTCCTCTGAGATTGAAGTGGAACTTGCGAACAAAATGGATGCACTCTCAAGTGAAGCAAGTAATGTCAAAAATGTTTTAGAGGTTATCGGAGATATTGCAGATCAAACAAATCTTCTTGCTCTTAACGCCGCGATAGAGGCAGCACGAGCAGGAGAACATGGTCGAGGCTTTGCAGTTGTGGCAGATGAAGTCCGCCAACTTGCTGAACGTACACAAAAAAGTCTCAGTGAAATCAATGCTACCATCAATGTTATTGTCCAATCTATCCAAGAAGCAAGTGAAAATATGAATACAAATTCTAAAGAGATACAAAATCTTGCACAAATTGCTACAACAGTAGAAGAAAAAATCAACATTACGGTAACTATTGTAAACAATGGTACACAAGCAAGTGATAAAACAGTGCAAGACTTTGAAAATACGGGTAATGCCATCGAAACTATAGCAAAAATCGTTACTCAGATAGACACACTTTCAGTTGAAAATGCTAAAAATGTAGCAAATATTGTCACAACTTCTCAAGAACTCTCACAAGAGACACAAGAACTCAATACACAACTTGAAACATTTAGAACATAAGGGTTATTGAAACAAAATCGAAACTTCACTCATCGTTGCGATGAGTGCATCTTTTGTTTCATATTTGAGTACCTTACGATTCTTAACATCTTCACCGGGTGGAGTATAATCAAACACCAAAACATACTCTAGTAGTTTCACTTTATCCCCATACAAATCAAACCATTCTAAACTCATCTCTGCAATTTCACCTTGCATATCTATCACGACTGCAGCATACAAGCGTGTGAGATTGTCTAAACTTATTTCACCATCTTTTGAATTATAAATCATTTTCATCCTTGTTTAAATTTTTTTTCATTGTGCCATTTTTCATTTTAAGATATGCAAAAAATCCAAATGTCACACCTATTATTATAGAAAGCATTCCATAAAAGTCATCTCTCTCGTATGCCATAACAATCCAACAAGCATCTGCAAAAAGATAGACAATGACGGCTTCATAAATTTTACCTTTATAAGTTAAAAAAGCACCCACATTTAAAAGCAAGCCTCCAAGCACAGCAAAACTCATACAATTTCCTCTAAATTACTCTTTTTTATAATCCATGCAAAGTAAAGACCACCGATGACAAAACCTCCTGCCATAAGAGCTGTAATACTTTCTAAAGAGATATTATGCGTTGCTAAAAAGCCAATCATAAAGGATGTAAAAGCAGCTGAACTTAAAAAAAGCATATCATTATATGCCACAATTCTACCATAATATTTTTCTTCTATATTTTTTTGTAAAAGAGTATATGTGTAAGACCACAAGGTCGTTGTAAAGAGTCCAACAAGTAAACTTGCTCCCAAAGAAAAATAAAAGTCTGACAGAACAAAAGCCCAAATCAACACGGCGAGTGCTTGAGCAAAAAAGAGCAGTACTACGACTTTATTGTTTAAAAACTTTGATAATATCATCGGTCCAATTACCAAACCTATGGCACGCGAAGCATGTAATAGACCAAGAGCTAAAGAGGTTGCGAGTATACCTGCATAATATTTATCAACCATCAAAGCCACAAGTGCATCAAATGCAGTTAATCCTACAAAAGCATGGAGTAACATTAGTTGCCAAGAGAGCGTTTCTTTTTTTAGATAGACAAAAGTATCTTGTATCATCTCTAATATATTTTCATTTTTTTGGATTAACTCCACTTCTATTGTTACTTTATAGAGAAGGAAAAAAGCGACAAAAAACATCATACTATCAAAGATAAAGGCAAATTTTATTCCAAAAGCATACACAACGAAGCCACCTAAAGACATACCTAAAGTATATGAAAATGACCAAATCACAGAGTGCATTTCATTTGCCTTTTGCAATTTTTTCATGGGTAAAATCTTTGGTAGCAGTGACATTTCAGTTGTAAAATAAAAAGAAGCTGCCGCCATTTTAATGAAAATCAAAAGATACAAAAGCATTAAATCTTCTACAGAATTTACAAAAATCAAAAAAAATGTTGCCAATAACTCTATGAGTATAATCACTAACATTAATTTTTTGGGTTTCATACTATCTATGATAGGACCAGAAAAAGGAGCTTGCACAACACCTGCTAAAAAATGTAACATCGCGACAAAAGAGATAATACCTGCAGAAACATTCATCTCTAAGAGCAGTGTATAAATAGCAATATTGCTAAACCATGCCCCAAAATAAGAGATAAATTGAATGAGAGAAAGCCTTTGCAAAATTGGTTCTGATTTTAAAAGTTGTATATAATCATTCATTGATGAAAGATTAGCATAAAAATGAGTTTATTTTATTAAAGATATTTATTTTTTACCCGATATATCTCTTAGAACTTTATATTTATAAGGAGCAAGTCATGGATGGCATAGCAAATATTACAAGACAGCAACAATCACAAATTTCTTCTAATGAAACAAGTGTAAAAATGGCAGAACAAGTACAAAACACAACTGCTCAGGATGTTCAAAAAGAGATAACACAAGAGTCAGAAAACAGTGAAACCAAGATTCAAACGGCCAAAGATGTTCAAGATTTAGTCAAAAAACTCAATACCGCTTTATCTCCTATGAGTACTGATGTAAAATTCGGTGTAGATTCACAAGACATTTTTTATGTTGCTGTTGTCGATTCTAAATCAGATAGAATGATACGAAGATTTCCTGCAGAACAGGCACAAAGTCTTCTTCCAAAAATGCAAGAAGTGACTGGTGTTTTATTTGATCACAAGGGATAAATAAACTTTATCCCTCCCTTAAACACCCCGCATTCACTTCTCTACTAAGCAAATTCTCACATTCTTTTGGATATAATCCCAAAAATAATTTTAGAGTAGGTTTTTATATGAAAAAAGAAGTTAAAAAAGTAGTTTTAGCATACTCAGGTGGCTTAGATACAAGTGTTATCCTCAAGTGGTTGCAAGATGAATACAAATGCGAAGTTGTTACTTTTACAGCAGATTTAGGGCAAGGTGAAGAGCTTGAACCTGCTCGTAAAAAAGCTCTTGAATTTGGAATCAAACCTGAAAATATTTTCATTGATGATTTACGAGAAGAGTTTGTCAAGGATTTCGTTTTTCCAATGTTTCGTGCAAACACAATCTATGAAGGTGAATACCTTTTAGGAACTTCTATCGCTCGACCTCTCATAGCAAAACGTCAAGCTGAAATCGCAAAACTTACGGGAGCTGATGGGGTTAGTCATGGAGCAACGGGAAAAGGGAATGACCAAGTGCGTTTTGAAATGGGTTATCTTGGACAGGACTCTACTCTTACTATTATCGCACCATGGAGAGAGTGGGACTTAAACTCAAGAGAAAAACTTTTAGCATATGCAGCAGAACATGGCATCCAGATTGAGAAAAAAGGCAAAAAATCACCTTATTCTATGGATGCGAACCTTTTGCATATCTCTTATGAAGGCGGGATTTTAGAAGACCCTTCAGCAGAGCCGGAAGAGTCTATGTGGCTTTGGTCATCATCTCCTGAAAATGCTCCTGATAAAGCAGAATACATCACAATTGATTATAAAAATGGTGACCCTGTTGCACTCAATGGAGAAGAGTTAAGCCCAGCAACGATGCTTAAAACACTCAATGAACTTGGTGGCAAACATGGAATTGGACGTGTTGACATTGTCGAAAATCGTTTTGTTGGTATGAAAGCCCGTGGTTGTTATGAAACACCAGGTGGAACGATTATGCTCAAAGCACACCGTGCTATCGAGTCTATCACACTTGACCGTGAAGCAGCACACCTTAAAGATGAAATGATGCCAAAGTATGCAAAACTTATCTATAATGGTTTTTGGTGGTCTCCTGAAAGAGAAATGATGCAAGCTGCTATCAACCAAACACAAGAGTTTGTCAATGGTTCAGTTCGCCTAAAACTCTACAAAGGAAGTGTTATGGTTGTTGGACGTAGTTCTGATGTTTCACTTTTTAACCCAGAATATTCAACATTTGAAGAAGATGAAGTTTATAATCAAAAAGATGCCGAAGGCTTCATCAAACTCAATGCACTGCGTTTCATTATTGAAGGCAAAGCAAGAAATAAAAAATAAAACAATACAAAGGAAAGAAATGAGTATACAAAAAATAGAAATGGATTCACCAGAGTTTATCGCAGAATTAGAAAAAACAATTAAGTTTACAGATAAAGTTATCAAACAATTTAATTGGGAATACAACCCTCAAGCTGAAGTAAATGAAGGTGTACAGATGGGTCTTGCTCGTAACAAGATGATGTATTCTAAAAGATTTTGTCCATGTTTCATGGTAGAAGAAGTTGACGGAAAACCACAAAGTGTTGACAATAGAGTTTGCCCTTGTAAACCAGCGATTGAACAAGAGATTCCAGAGGGTGGTGTATGTCACTGTGGTATTTTCTGTACACCTGAATTTGCTGCAAATAAACGTTTGGAACTTGGCATGGAAGAAGCTGTACAAACTCATTCACGTGGTTTAAGTAAACAAGAGTGTGAAATGCTTGTCAATCAAGATGAAATTGATCCAGATGAAATGATTGCACTTCTTGAAGCGCGTGAACTTGGTATGGTTGACTTTAAACTTGTTGATGTTAGAGAGCATATGGAATGGCAAATGGGTCATATCAAAGGGGCTGACAAACTTGTACCAACAAGTAGTTTCTATCAATCACTTGAAGAAGCAGGACTTGATAAAAATGAAAATATCATTGTTTATTGTCATGTAGGAAGCCGTTCAGCACATGTTGCAAGAATCCTTCCAGATATGGGTTATACAAAAGTTGGTAACTTAACACACGGTATCGTTTCATACGGTGGCGAGAAAGAGAGATAATATGAAAGTTCTTTTAATTAAAGATGTGAAAAGTCTTGGAAAAAAAGGTGAAGTCAAAGAAGTTAAAGATGGCTATGGGAAAAATTTTCTCATAGGTAAAGGCTTTGCTCGTCATGCTACACCAGAGATTTTAGAACAACATGCAAAAGATGAACTTATTGTTGCACAAAACCTTGAAAAAGAGGTCAATGCACTCAAAGAGATTGCTAAAAAGCTTGATGCAAGTGAAATTGTCATCACAAAAAAACTTGGTCAAAACGGACACCTTTTTGGTGCTGTTACAAAAGATGAAGTAGCAACAGCACTCAAAGAACAACACAATATTGATATTGACAAAAAACACATCAATGAAAAATCATCTATTAAAACAGTAGGTGAACATAATTTAGACTTTAAACTTGGTCATGGTCTACATGCAACACTCCATGTCGATGTTCAAGGCGAGTAAGTAACTTATGTTTGATGCTACTACCATACTTGCATACAAAGGAAAAGACAAGGCTGTCATCGGTGGTGACGGTCAGGTTACGTTTGGTAATTCTGTTTTAAAAGGAAATGCAACAAAAATTCGTACACTTCACCATGGAAAAATATTAGCAGGATTTGCAGGAAGTACAGCAGATGCTTTTAATCTTTTTGATATGTTTGAAGAATTTTTAGAAAACAAAAAAGGCGACCTTTTAAAGTCGGTTGTTGAGTTTTCTAAAGCTTGGAGAAAAGACAAAGTACTACGCCGTTTAGAGGCTATGATGATAGTCTTGAACCAAGAGCATATTTTTATTCTCACTGGGAATGGAGATGTTGTTGAACCTGAAGATGGAGAGATTGCTTCTATTGGAAGTGGTGGAAACTTTGCTATCTCCGCTGCACGTGCCTTAAAAAAACATGCTTCACTTGACCCAGAAGAACTTGTTAAAGAGTCTCTTCATATTGCAGGAGATTTATGTATCTACACCAACCACAATATAAAAACTCTCTGTTTAGAGGATAACAAATAATGAACTTAACACCCAAAGAAATTGTAGCTTACCTCGATGACTATGTCATTGGACAGAATGCGGCAAAGAAAACAATTGCTTTAGCCTTACGTACTCGTTATAGACGTATGCAACTTGATGCAACACTTCGTGATGAAATCATGCCTAAAAATATTTTGATGATAGGCTCAACAGGTGTTGGTAAAACAGAAATCTCTCGTCGTTTGGCAAAAATGATGAAAGTTCCTTTTATCAAAGTTGAAGCATCAAAATATACAGAAGTTGGTTTTGTGGGTCGGGATGTCGAATCAATGGTTCGCGATTTAGTTGTAAACTCTATCAGCATCGTCAAAGCAGAACAAGAAGAGCTAAATCTTAGTAAAATTGACAACTATGTTTTAAATAAGATTGTCGAAAAACTCTTACCTCCATTACCAGAATCTGCAAGTGAGAGTAAAAAAGATGATTATCAACGACTCCTTGAAGCAATGGAGAAACGTGTTGCATCTGGTGAAATGGACGATAAAATCATATCACTAGAGATAGAAAAACTCAATATTGAGTTTGATGATACAAATCTTCCTCCTGAAATGGCAAAGGTGCAAGAGAGTTTTTCTAAAGTTTTTGCACAAATCAACAAAGAAGATAACAAAAAAGAAGTCACAGTAAAAGATGCCAAGATTTTACTCCGTCAAGAAGCAAGTGCAAAACTTCTTGATATGCAAAGTGTCACAGCAGAAGCACTCCGCCGTGCAGAAGATGGAGGAATTATATTTCTTGATGAGATTGATAAAATTGCTTTAAGTGAGAAGTCACAAGGCAGAAATGACCCTTCAAAAGAGGGAGTTCAACGTGATTTACTCCCTATCGTAGAAGGGAGCAGTATCTCTACAAAATATGGCACTATCAACACAGACCATATTCTTTTTATCGCTGCTGGTGCCTTTCATGTCAGCAAACCAAGTGATTTAATCCCTGAACTCCAAGGGCGTTTTCCACTCCGTGTTGAGCTTGAATCTTTAACAGAAGAAACACTCTATCAAATTCTCACGCAAACACAAAACTCTCTACTCAAACAATACACTGCACTTTTAAGTGTTGAGGGTGTTGAACTACACTTTGAAGATGAAGCTATTCGATCTATCGCTAAACTCTCTCACCGTGCGAATGAGCTTGCAGAAGATATTGGAGCACGACGTTTACACACTGTCCTTGAACAAGTCCTCGAAGAGATTAGTTTTGATGCAGATGAACATAAAGATGAGAAAATCACTATAACTTCACAACTTGTACATGAAAAACTCGATGATGTAGTTGAAGATGATGATTTATCTCGCTATATCTTATAATCAAATAAAAAGGTATATACAATGACAAGAGCTGGTTTCGTTTCTTTAATAGGTCGTCCAAATGCTGGGAAAAGTACACTCATGAACTCCCTTTTAGGTGAAAAAATAGCAATGGTAAGCCAAAAAGCAAATGCAACCAGACGCCGTTCAAATGCAATAGTAATGCTTGAAGATACTCAGATTATCTTTATAGATACTCCAGGTTTGCATGAGAGAGAAAAAATACTCAACCAATTTATGCTTGATGAAGCTCTCAAAGCAATGGGAGACTGTGACCTTATCGTTTATTTGGCACCTGTCACAGATAGTGTTGAACATTATGAAAAGTTTTTACAACTCAATAAGAAGAGCATTAAGCACATCATCGTCATTAGTAAAATAGACCAAGTAAAACAAGAGAAGCTTTTTAAAACGATAGCTTCTTACAACCAATATGCCCAGCATTTTGAAGCTCTTATTCCCGTTGCTATTCCAAAAAAAGTAGGTCATGAAGATTTACTTAAAGTCATAGCAAAAAACCTTCCTGAGTCTCCTTACCTTTTTGACCCAGAAGATTTAACCAGTGAGCTTGTTCGTGATATTTATGCTGGTTTTATTCGTGAAGGTATTTTTGAAAATGTGAGTGATGAAGTCCCTTATGAGTCCGATGTTATCATTGAAAGCATAGAAGAAGAAAAAAATGTTGATGTCATTCATGCTATGATTATCATTGAAAAAGAGTCACAAAAAGGTATTATCATTGGTAAAGGTGGAGAGTCTATCAAACGTATTGGTAAAGCTGCTCGTGAAAAGATAGAAAGACTGAGTACAAAAAAAGCCTATTTGAACTTGCAAGTCGTAGTCAAAAAGGGATGGACAAAGGATGTTAACTTCTTAAAAGAGATAGGCTATGACAATGCGAAATAGCCTCGCTACTCTTTTCCTCCTTATTTTTATACAAACCACCATATTTGCCAATGATATTCTCACAGATTATAGATTACATGGTGTTGTAAACATTGAACAGTCAATGGACAAAGCATTATCAAAACGAGATTATTGGTATAAATACCTTCAAAACAAAGACACAAGTTTTGGTTATTTAGAATCTTATAACAATATTTTAACCTGTAATAAAAGTGATGAAACACTCTGTGTATATAAGAAAAATGCAAAACAAATATATAAACTCAGCAAAAAATACAATGCCTTTACCGGAAAAAACAGTGGAGAAAAGCATAAAGAAGGTGATTTAAAAACACCTATAGGTATCTATAAACTCACAAAAAAACTTTCTCATGTAGACCCATTTTACGGTCCATTTGCATTCGTCACTTCCTATCCAAATACTTTTGATAAGTACAAAAAAAGTGAGGGACATGGTATTTGGATTCATGGTTTACCACTTGATGAAGAGCGGGATAGCTTTACAAAAGGTTGTATTGCTATCAATAATGATAATATTCAAAATCTTGATAAGAGTATAGACATTAACAAAACTTTACTTATTATTGATGCAAAAAATGTGCAACAAAATATTTCTAAAAAAAAGCTCTCATTAATTTTAGCAAACCTTTATGCTTGGAGATATGCTTGGCTTTATAATAATGTTGATGATTATTTAGCATTTTATTCGAAAGATTTCAGACGTTTTGATGGTAAGAACTATAACTCTTTTGTCCATTATAAAAAAAGAATTTTCAGAAAAAAAGAAAAAAAGAAAATTATATTTAGCGATATCAATGTCGTTCCCTACCCTGGTACACCAAATTTATTTAGAATATCTTTTAAAGAGTATTACAAATCTAGAAGTTTTGAATTTACTGGAGATAAAGTACTTATCGTAAAATTTACAAACAAACAATTTAAAATACTCACAGAGAAATAAATGCCATTTTTTCCACTGAAAACCTTACTCATCATTACTATTCTTTTGTCTGCTTTACAAGCCAAGATACAGCTTATCAAAAAAGAAAACAATGACTCTAACTCTACACTCCTTGTGATAGCTGGTATTCACGGAAATGAGCCAGGGAGTTATTTTGCTGCTTCCATTTTAGCTAAACATTACACAATCCTTTCAAAAAATGTATGGATTGTTCCTAATCTCAACGAAGCAAGTATTATGGCAAATAGACGTGGTATTCATGGCGATATGAATAGAAAATTTGCTGCTATGCGTCGATATGATAAAGATAGAAAGATTGTTACACAGATTAAGAAACTCATCACATTACCAAATATAGATGTTGTACTTAATCTTCATGATGGGCATGGATTTTATAGAAAAAAAAGTGAAGGAAGAATTTACAATCCTGCTGCTTGGGGACAAACTTGTGTAATCGACCAATGCAGTCTCAAAGAGGAACAAGAATTTGGAAATTTAAACAATATCGCGACAACAGTTAAAAATAACATCAATAGACAACTTCTCCAAAAACACCATAGTTTCAATGTCAAAAACACAAAAACAAAGTATTTTGACAAAGCGATGCAACTCTCTTTAACATACTATGCAATTCGCCATAACAAACCAGCATTTGCAATTGAGACAAGTAAAAATCTTTCATCTTTATCCGAAAAAGTTTTTTACCAACTTCTTGCTATTGAAGAATTTATGAAAATTATGCATATCGACTTTATTCGTGATTTTAGCATGAATCCACAAAATCTTGAAAAAATGTTAAAAGATTATGGTTCTGTGCAGATAAATGACAATCTTTTTATTAATTTTCATGATATAAAAAAATATTTAAGCTACATTCCGCTAAAATCTACAGGAAACAATTTTAAGTTCTCACATCTTTTAGGGAACTTTAAAAAAGTGCATGGAAGGTATGTTCTCTATGTTGGAAATAAAAAAATAACAACATTAAAACCACAATATTTTAAAATGGCGAAAAATTGTCCAGATTCATTTGATGTTATGGTAGATAAACATAAAATTTCTGTACCAAAAGCTTCATCTTTTGATGTAAAGACCGATTTTAAGATACTCAGACAAAAAGGCATCCGTGTCAATATTATTGGGTACCATGCAAGAAATGTTAAAAATGAAAGCAATATCAATATAAAAAGAAAAGATTTAAACTCAAGATTTTCTATTGATAAAGGGAAAAAGGCATACAGAATAGAGTTTTATAAAAAAGACAAATTCTGTTCTTTGTCCATAATTAATTTTAAATAGGATTCATATAGAATGAACAAAAAAGAAAGTGGCTCTTTTTCCAGTGTTATTTCGATAAATCCCTATAAAAAAACCTATTTTAGTGGTGAATCCAATCTTATTAGTGAAATAAAATCACCACAATTTGCAAAAGAACAGTTTGCAATTTCATACTTAAATACAAATGAGTTTATCACAGCACAAATAGCTGTTAGTAAAAACATCTCCCAAGAAGATATTTTTGACACTATTACGATGCAAGCCTATGATGAACTCGGACTTGATGAAGCCGTTGAATATGCCATTCAATATGTTGAAAACTTTAATCATTCAGATGAAGACAACCGATTATTTCATGTTTTTGTAGTTGAACCACTTGCCTTAGATACGACATTTACAAATGCCATAGATACAATCAAATATATCGATGTCATCATCCCTACTCCTCTTTTATTAAAATCCCTTTATACAAAAGATATTATTTTAAATGGGGGAGTACATTGTTTTATCTACTTTCAAGAAAATGATGCATTTGTTACTTTATACTCCCAAAAAGAGTTTCTTTATACAAAATCACTTCCTTACTCTCTGCTTGAAATGCATGAAAGATTCTGTGAGTTATATGGAGAAAAAATCAGCTATGAAAGCTTTCAAGATTTTTTTACACAACAAACCTTAAAAGAGACATCAAGCGATTATAAACTCTACTTTATTAAATTATATAAAGAAATTTTTGCAAGTGTCAACGATATTCTCACTTATACAAAAAGAGCTTTTGATATAGAAAAATTTGAACATCTTTACATCGGTACACAGCTTGACACACTGATGAAGTTTGATGAAATGTTAGAAGCAGAACTCAGTGTACAAGCAAGTGATTTTGATTTTACTTACGGATTTGAACATAAGGATGTATATGTTGACCAACTGCATTACCTTATGCAACTCTATGTTCTCTCAGACCCCCAAGAACAATATATCTCCAATTTTTCCATTTATCATAGACCTCCAAAGTTTATAAAACGGGAAAGTGGCAAGTTCCTCACTCTAATTGCTGCCTCTTTACTCATAGCTTTTGCATACCCAGTTACGTACTGGTCTTTAACCTATACTCAGATGTTACAGTACAGTTTATTACAAGAGAAATATAACGACCTTCATAAGAAAAAAGTTACAAGAGAGGTTATGATTAAAAATACACTTGCAGATAAAGCAAAAGTAACAACCCTTCTTGACATTGAGCGAAAAGAGTATACACAGAAGAAAAATACTTTAAGTAAAATACATGATGTCAAAGTAAATTACCCAATGAAAGCAAAACTTTTAGCGATGTTTACCAAAGACTTAAATAAATTTGGTGTCAATCTGCAAGATATTTCTTACACACAAGCGAATCATGCAAAAGAGTTTACGCTCTCTCTCAATGCCCTAAATGATAAAAAAATTACACAACTCATAGAATATCTTACAAAAATACATGATAAAAAATTCAAATTTTCTCTCAAAGAGATATCTTATGATGAAGATGAGCAAAGATACACAAGTGCGCTTAAGGTAAAAATATTATGAGAATAAATCTTGAAAATTATTTACACAAAATAGATACTTATTTCAAAGAGAAGGGAAAAAAAGATACTTATATGCTCTATACACTAGTATCTTTTTCCATTATTGGATTCTCATATCTGCTTTTTTGGGATAGTTCTTTTAATGCATTTCAAACTACCACTCAAAAAGTACAAACAATACGCGGTAAAATAAATATTGATAAGATATATATGCAACTTAATCCTCCAAGCAAAGTTGCACAGCTCAAAAGAGATATCCAAATCATGAATGCAAATATTATTAAAATAAAAGATCATAATGCTTACATAAAGTCTAAAATCGAGACTATTTCTGCACTTGTTTATGATGAAAGAGCATGGGGAGAGTACTTGCACTCAATCTCGAAAAATGCAAAAAATAATCATATCCAAATTATTGATTTAAAAAATCAATATGCCCTCAACAACAACTCTTTTGGACATATTCTCAATATTAAAATTGATGCTATTGGAACCTACAAAAACACATTGAAGTTTATTAACTCTTTAGAACAAAGTGACCTTGTTGTCGATATTCATGATCTTAACATTTCAGCTACGGACATCTTGAAAACTTCTTTAGATATCTCAGTTTGGGGGATTACATACTAATGAAAACAGTACTCATTTTTCTCTCTTTCTTCCTCTTTATTTCTCTCAATGCTACAGAACTGCAATGGGTTGATGCACAGATAAAAGCGATAAAACCTCCAAGAATTGGTCTCAAGTCCACAACTTTAGCAAAGATAAAAGATCCCTTTATCTTTACAAAATCTACAAAAGTTGCAAAAAAGAAGCCATTCAAGATAAAGAAAGTATATCATGCAAAACATTACTCAAAAAGATACTCTCTTAAACGATTACATCTTTCTATGACGATGAATACATCTGCGAAGATTAACGGAAAATGGTATAAGGTTGGTGATGTACTCCATAGATATCTCATCACTGATATTCAATTATCGAGTGTCATACTCAAGTATCATAAAAGAAGTTATATACTTTCAACCCATAGTAAAAAACACTCAAGTTTACATATAAAGTAGGATTAGAATATGCAATTTATTAAAAAATCATTTTACACAACAGCCTTATTAGTTTTTCTAGGTATCAATAGTTATGCTGATTGTTCCTATGAACTCTTTAGTATTAATTCTACAAAAAATACTAAAATCATAGATTTTATAGACCAACTCAGTGATAAATGTTCTTTTAGTATTATTGTGACAGACCCACAAGCAGAAAAGTATTTAAATACAAAACTCAATAAGATAAACTTAAAAAACTTCACTATAGATGAAGTACTCAACCTTATTCTTACTGAACACAACTTATCTTATACACTTGAAAATAATATTTTAAAAATTTCCTATTTAACAACACAAATGTTTCAAATAGACTATATTCTTTCGCAACGTAAAAGTATAGGAAATACAAATGTAACCCTCTCTAGTACTCAACAATCAAAGAGTGGCACTACAAGTACGAATGCCGGTGGTTCTTCAGGTGGGTCAGGAGGTACTTCTGAAGCAGGTATTAACATACAAAGTAGCGATAAAGTAGATTTTTGGACAGACTTAGATTTAGAGTTTCAAAATGTTTTAAATCGCCCTCAAGATATCTACAAAGCTGAAGCCCCTATTATCAATAAAAATGCAGGGATAGTCACTGTGACTGCTACCTCAAAACAGATGAAACGTTTTAAAAGCTACTTAAAAAAACTTCAAGAAAAAGTAAAACTGCAAGTCCTCATTGATGTACAACTCCTTACCGTGACTATGAATAAAAGCAAAACAACAGGAGTTGATTGGAGTCAACTCTATGCCTTACAAAATGTCAACATTAATCTACCAACTGCCACCATTGCTGCGGTTACCAAAAATAAAAACAGCTTAGGTGGTCTCGCTACAATTACAACAGCTGGAGGCAATGGAATATCTTTAACAGAAGTCATTAAATTTCTTAAAACACAAGGCGATGTCCGTTCTATTTCAAATCCTAAAATCCTCACACTCAACAATCAACCTGCCCTTATTACAGCAGGAACAGAGTACTTTTATAAAATCACAAGTAGTTCTACACTCGCAGGGGGAAACACAGGGACAACAACACAAAATGAGGATGTACAATCCGTGTTTGCAGGAGTTCTCCTTACAATTACCCCTGAAATTTCAGACAACAACATGATTACATTAAAAATAAACCCTTCCCTCTCTGAAACAAGAACTGACATCTCTTCAGTAGACAACTCAAAAAGAATTATGCCACCCGATTTAGATAGAAGACAACTCTCTTCTGTCGTCACAGTAGAAGATGGAAAACAAGTTATCCTTGGTGGTTTAATCAACACTAAAGTCACAACAAATTCCAATCATGTACCACTTTTAGGAGATATTCCTCTTTTAGGGTATGCTTTTAGATATGAAAGTACCTCTAAATTAGTACAAGAACTTGTTATAGTAATTAAACCACATATTATTCATAAAGATAAAGAATCACTCTCTTTATCTGAACTCGGTTACACGAGCATTGATGATACTTCATTAGAACAAAACAAGAGTCTCAGTAAATAGTTTTGATGGATTCTATGCAGACAACTATCTACAGCAGTTCAAAAAATGTTTTTTTAGATACTGTGAATGCTAATGACTATATACAACTCGATAGAGTCTCTACAATTTACCAATCATTAAAAGATTCTATCAATAAACCACTCAAGATGATACTTTTATATGGAAAACCAGGAACAGGAAAAAGTATGTTTTTAAGTAAACTCCATAAAGACATATCTTCTTCTCAAGTAGTCTACCTTTATAGTACCCCAATACTTGATGAAAGTGAATTTTACAAGACATTAGCACAAGATATATTTGATACAAAATATCATGGTGAATTAAATTTTACCCAGTTTATGAAAATTGTCCAAGCCTCTAACCTCGCATCTATTCCTATCGTTTTACTCGATGAAGCACAACTCTATTCTGATATCCTTATGGAAAAGATACGACTCCTCTCAGACACAAGAACAGTTAAATTTGTCATTACTTTGCATAAGACTGAAAAAGAAGACCTCATTGCAAAAGAGCATTTTCAAACAAGAATTTGGGAGACCATTGAACTTGAAAATGCATCCATAGCGGAACTTAAAATCTATATCCAAAAGAAACTTATGAAAGCAAACTGCTTTGATACAGCAAGTATGTTTACAGATAAAAACATCAAACTCATTCACAAATTTAGTGCAGGAAACTATCGAGATACTAACAAACTTCTTTATACCCTCTTTGAATTATATGCCATTTATGAGAAAAACCATCGTTTATCCTCTTTTAAAATGGGAATTATTTCTAACAAACTTATAGAAATGGCAGCACTCCATACAGGTTTTATTCATGATTGATATTGTAGAACTTGAAAAAAATTGGTTACGCTATAAGATAAAGTCTTATCTTCCTCATTTTATAATTTTTATGAGTTTATCTATTATTACATTTTTAGGATTAATATTTTTTGATATATTTAGCTCAAATACAGCTGTGCAAAAAACTGCTCCTCTTAAAAAAGAGACTGTTAGCATTCCCATTTTACACACAGAAACGACACAGGAAACACAACTTAAACTCCAACCATCATTAAATTTTGTAAAAAAGATGCAGGATGAAAGATACACCTATCATAAAGAAGTCAAAAAGATATATCATCCTCAAGTTGCTCCAAAAAAAGCTCCTCAAATAGCAAAGGTCGCGCAACATAAAAGTATAAAAAAGACAAACATTCAGATAACTAGTAAGAATACAGCTCAAAATCTACAAAGTATTATACATCGATTTAAAGAGAGTAATGACCCTCGTTTGAGTCTCTTTCTTGCAAAAAAATATTATGAGCAAAAAAACTATCAACAATCATATAATTATGCACTTATAACCAATAAAATCAATAGTAAAATTGATGAAAGTTGGATTGTATTTTGTAAATCTTTAGTCCATTTAGGCAAAAAGAAATTTGCTATAAAAGTTTTACAAGATTATATACAAGCAACCCAATCATCAACAGCTAACATTTTACTTTCAAATATTAAATCAGGAAAATTTAGATGAGACTTTTCATAGTATTACTTGTATCACTGAGCTTGTATGCAGATGCAAAACAAGAGATGTTTCGTCTTTACCAAACAAAAGATTTTGCTGCAGTCTGCAACAAAGGATTACAAAATTTTTCTGCCAATAAAAATGATGAAGCCTTTTTATCTATGTATGCCTTCTCGTGTCTCTATTCGGATTATGTTGATAGACTTGCTGTCCCTATCACGATTATGAAACACTCTGAAGAAGCACGAGCAAATGCAGCCTATTTTTCAGTTATTTTGATGCAAAAAAAGCTCCTTTTTCATGCACTTTTAGACAATTATGACCTCTCTACACTCAAATTGCCAACAACTGATTATATACTTTCTAAAGTTTTCGACCTCTATTTAGAACTTGGAAAGCATACTCCTAAACCCTATTATATTTTTCAAGATAAAACTGATAAGCATAAAAGTTATAAACTTTATATACAAAAAAGTCAAAATAAGAATAGTGATAAAGTAGTACTTGAAGAGTTTTATAACTCAAGAAGTATGCAACGTCATATCTACTGGTAGGAGAGTTATTATGGATAGAATAACAACAGATTTACTTGAAAATGGTCTCATTATGAAAGGGCAAGTCGATAGATTATCTGCTAAAGGTATCCATGAGTCCTTAATACTCAGAGATATTACACTCTCAGGTTTTATGACTATGAATCGCTTAGTGCGTTTTATCGTACAGCAAGTACGAGACGGTCTTTACAATTTATCTATCATTGACAATTATGATTACATCAGCGAAAAAACTGTTTTAGAAGAGTTAGCCTTAGAACTTCATTTACTCTCCGTTGACCTTGATTCACTTGATATGGACTACTACCTTACAGAGCGAATGCCTCTTGCCCAACTCAAAAAGCACAATTTCATTCCTATATCACAAGATGATATGAGTGTGACCGTTGCGTTTCATGACCCTTTAGATATCCTTGCTCAAGAAGCAGCACAAAGGCTTTTTCCAAGAAAAATTGTTAAAATTGCACTTGCACCTAAAAAACAGATTGCTGCTTATCTCTATAAAATAGAACTCAAAGATAGTGTGAAAGGATTGGTAAAAAAAGTAAAAGAGGAACTTAATTCTATCAGTTCTCTTGAAGACCAGCAACAAGCATCCTCTATCTTACTCTTGATTGATGTTATCTTAAAAACATGTATCAATGGACGAGCGAGTGATATTCATATAGAACCAACTGAAAAAAACTGTGTAGTTCGTGGACGCGTTGATGGAAAATTATCAGAGATGTTTATCTTTGAAAAAAGTATCTACCCGCCACTCTCCTCGCGTTTAAAACTCTTAGCAAATCTTGACATAGCAGAAAAACGCAAGCCACAGGATGGGCGCTTTTCCACTACAGTTGCAAGCTTGGAGTATGATTTTCGTATCTCAACACTGCCTATCCTTTATGGAGAGTCGATTGTTATGCGTGTGCTTGACAAGCAAAAAGCTTTAGTAAAACTCGAAGATGCAGGAATGGATACAGCAAGTTATAACAAACTCCTCAAAGGACTAAGTTCACCCTTTGGCATTATCTTAGTCACAGGGCCTACAGGTTCAGGGAAAACTACTACACTCTATGGTGCGCTCAACGAACTGCGAAATGTTGAAGATAAAGTCATTACTGTTGAAGACCCTGTTGAGTACAGAATGAATCTTATTCAACAAGTGCAAATAAATCCAAAAGTGGGACTCGGTTTTGCGGAGTCTTTACGTTCTATCCTCCGTCAAGATCCAGATAAGATTATGATTGGTGAAATTCGTGATAAAGAGACTTTAGAAATCGCAATTAAAGCAGCACTTACAGGACATATGGTTATCTCAACACTCCACACAAATGACTCAATCAGTTCTATTCCTCGTATGGTAGATATGGGCATACAGCATTATCTCATTAGTGGTGCGCTTGTTGCCATTCAAGCACAACGCCTTGTTCGTAAAATCTGTACACATTGTAAGGCAGAAGAGAGCTTACCCTCTTCTGTTTTAGCAGATTTAAAAGATGTTATCCCTAAAAATGCAAAATTTTATAAAGGCAAAGGGTGTCGAGAGTGTGGAGATAGTGGCTACATGGGACGAGAGATGATTTGTGAAGTGCTGAATATTTCCGATGATTTATCCTCCCTTATTGCTAAAGGCTCTTCCAAAGAAGTGTTATTAGAACAAGCAAAAAAAGAAGGTTTTGTTGATTTATATCATAATGGCATACAAAAAGCCTTAGATGGTGTCACAACTATCGAAGAAATTTTAAAGGTAACAAAAGGATGAAGTACTTTGTAGCCACTATTTTAACAAAGGGAAAAAAAAGTGAATTAGGTTTTTACTCGGAAAACAAAAAAGATGCAAGAAGTTATGCAAAACTCAAATACTCTGGTATCATTATCAAAGTAGAAGAAACACAAGAGCCACTTGAGATTCAACTCAAACGTTTTAAAGAAACTCTTCTACAAAACTTCAAAAAGAAAAAAATTAAACAAGATGCACTTATCGCCTCCATAAGACAACTTGCAGTCATGACAAATGCTGGTATTTCTATACATGATTCCATCACAGAGATTGCAGAGGCAACAACAGATGAAGCCTTAAAAACTGTTTTTGAAAAACTTGCAGATGATATTAATGCTGGGCGTTCTTTATCTGCTTCTATGCAAAATTTTCGTTATGAACTTGGTAATCTTACGATTGCTATGGTTGAACTTGGAGAAAAAACAGGGAATCTTGATGAATCTCTCTATGCACTTGCCGATATGCTCGAAGAGATTCGATCCAATATTATTAAATTTAAAAAAGCAATGGCATACCCACGAAATGTAATGATAGCGATGGCAGTTGCATTTACTATTCTTATCTCTTTTGTTGTCCCAAAATTCAAAGATATGTTTGAACAACTCCATGTAGAACTTCCCCTACCAACATTAATCCTACTCAAATTAGAGTATATTTTCAACAATTTTGGTCCCTATGTTATCCTCGGACTTTTTATCAGTTTTGTAACGATGCAATACCTCATCAACAATTATCAAGATATCCGCTATAAATGGCATACACTTCTGCTCAAAACATATCTCATTAAAAACATCATCAAGTTTGCAACACTCAACCGATTTACACTCGTTTTTTCTGAACTTATCCGTGCAGGTATCCCTATTGCCGATGCCCTTGATACTGCTATTGGGATGATTGAAAATCTCCCGCTCAAACAAAAACTCCTCAATGTCAGAGGAACCGTTGAAAAAGGGGGTATGCTCAACACTGGTTTAAAAGAAACAAAACTTTTTGAAAACATGATTATACAAATGGTACGAGCAGGTGAAGATAGTGGGACACTCGATACAATGATAAAAAAGGTAGCAGAGTACTATAAAATGCGTTTTGATGCCATCATAGATGGTTTAAGTGAAGCGATTGAGCCAATTATGCTTTTTTTGATTGCAGGCATGGTAATCTTACTCGCACTTGGTATTTTCTTACCTATGTGGAACTTAGGAAGTGCCGTCTCCGGCGGTTGATTTTCCTAGTCACTCATATCTTTTAATTTTTCAATTACTTCTTTAGATAAACCTGTTGATAAAACTATAGTATTTAGCTCAATACTTGCTTTTAATAAATTTTTGGCAATATTTATTTTTTCTTTTTCAATTTCTTGCTCTATCCCTTGCTCTATCCCTTGCTCTATCCCTCTACTAAGGCCATCATTTGTAGCTTTTAACAATGCTAATTTTTGTATAGATATAAACTCTTTTCTTTTATGTTGTGTTTCAAGTTCATCTTTACTGAGATTAGCTTCATTTAAAATATCAAAAGAGTTCTGGATATTTTTATCTAAATCATTTGGTATATACTCTAAGCTTCCTGCATTTTTGATGAAGTATATCCATTCATCTGTAAGATTTGTTAACTCATCTAACTCTTTTTTAAATTTTGGTAATTCTATAAAAATCATCTCTATATCATCACTATAATCAATAAACTCCTCTTTTTCTAAAAGTTTAAAGTTATTGATAACTTTCGGACTCTCTTCAAACATTATAAAATCCACTATATTCAAAGCTATCACAGGATTAAGTAAATGATACTCTTCTGCTTTATTGAGTTGAATAGAGTAGTTTTTTGCTAAGTTATACAGTACTCTTTTTTCAAATCCAGCATGATTGAGGACTTGCATTTCTATGATAACTTTTGTGTCATCATCAAGAAGTGCTTTCACATCAACAAAACTATTTTTCATACCATCAAGAAGTGGTATGTTATAAGGGTCTATGATAGTTAAATCTTTAATTTTTGTCTTTTTATCTTTATAGACAAGAGCATTTAAAAAGCTCATTAGGGTTTCTTTACTGTCTTCACTTCCAAATACTTTTTTAAAAGCATAATCTGTTTTTACATCTAAAAAGTTCATTTTTTATCCTGCTTTTTTTATTTTATTTATGATGTACATAGTATATATTATTTTAGCTATTGGAAGCTTAAAACAGATAAAAGACTTTGGATTCTCTCTTCTGTTGCTCGTAATGTATAAAGTACTTCCATCTCAAAAGTTTTGTGGACTATGTGTATCTCTAACTCTTTACAAGTGTACTCAACTAAACGCATATCACTATAACTCACCACAATCTCTTTTTCTATCTCTTTAACATACTCTTGCAAATGACTTTTTTCTATCACAAGATTAACCGCATCACTATATGATCGAACCAAACCCCCTGTACCTAACTTTGTACCACCAGAATAACGCACTATCACTACAGCACTGTTAATGAGTTCTTGCCCTTGTAAAACCATAAGAGAAGGTTTCCCTGATGTTCCCTTTGGCTCGCCATCATCACTCGAATGTTCTACGATTTGTTCATACGCATTAATGTAGCGAAAGGCAGTCACAAAATGTCTTGCTTTTGGATGGTTTTTTTGGAGGATTTGGAGTTGTTCTTGATACAGTGTATAAGGCATCAAGTGAGCAATAAACTTCGATTGCTTCACTTCATGGGTAAAAATTGAAATATCTTGAATATATTTCATAAAAAATTTATACTAAATTTGTATAAACTTTCTGTACATCTTCATCATCTTCAAGACGTTCTAAAATTTTATCTATATCAGTATGTTCTTCTTCACTAATCGTCAATGGTGTATTTGCCATACGCTCTAAATGTGCTTTTTTAATCTCTATGCCCATATCTTCAAGTGCTTTTGTAAGTGTTCCGAAGCTTGTATAGTCTCCAGTAATGATAGCGACCCCATCTTCTGCTTCTATCTCTTCAAGACCTGCATCAATGAGTTCAAGTTCTAACTCTTCTAAATCCATCTCATTACTCATATCGAACTCTATCAAAGCTTTTCTATCAAACATAAATTCTAAAGAACCATTAGTAAGCAACTCTCCACCATGTTTTGTCAAGATATTTTTAACATTTGCAACAGTTCGCGTGTTATTATCTGTCATGCACTCAATAAAAATCAAAACACCATGCGGGGCTTTACCTTCAAAATTTACCTCAAGCATACTTGCTGTATCTTTCGCAGCTGCACGTTTTATCGCCGCATCGATATTGTCTTTTGGCATATTTTCAGCTTTTGCATTTAAAATCGCTGTACGAAGTTTTGCATTTGAGTCTGGATCCATGCCACCTTCTTTCGCTGCCATAGTAATAATCTTACCAAGTTTAGGAAAAAGCTTTGACATCGCTCCCCATCTTTTTAATTTTGACGCTTTTCTATACTCAAATGCTCTACCCATTTTATAAATCCTATCAATTATTTTTGAAATTATACTATAATACAGCTAAGGAAAATAAATGAAGTTAGGCTTTAGAATAAAACATCACTTTTTTGGTGCTTTTCGAGAACTTTTTGTCCATCATCATGGTTCATTAGAGTTTCGTGCCAAGATTTTTGCACTTATTATTGCTGCTTGTCCTACTCCAAAGGTAGATAATTATATTTTAGTCAAACAACTCGCAGAAAAAATTTATAAAAATGATACAAATAGAGCCAATCTACTCATGTTATCAACCAAAGAGATTGTCCAAAAAGTCAAAGACAACAATGGACTCGATATTGACACTCTTGTAGAGAACATTCAAAAAGAGCTTAAAATCGTTCCACGATATGCGAAAAAAATTGATACTGATTCCTTACAAGCATTTTTAGAAATCAGCTACGATGAAAATGTCGTTGCATACCAAAAAAATATTTTAGAGTTTTTGCAGACTTTAAAAAATGATACACTCAAAATATATAACAAAGGATAGATATGGATTTACAAACAACTGCACTACATGCTGGTTATGACAAAGACTCACAAGGGACAATGGCCGTACCCATTTACCAAACAACAGCCTACGAATTTCGAGATGTTGAGCATGCTGCCAATCTTTTTGCACTCAAAGAGCTGGGTAATATCTACACACGTTTAAATAACCCAACAACCGATGTTTTTGAAAAACGCTTTGCTGAGCTTGAGGGTGGTGAAGCTGCTTTAGCTGCTGCAAGTGGAATGAGTGCTATCTTTTATGCTATTGCCAACTCTGCTGAAGCAGGCGATAATATCATCTGTGCAAATCAACTTTATGGTGGAAGCCTCACACTCAATGCTCATACTTTTAAAAGATTTGGTATAGAGTCGCGTTTTTTTAATGTCCATAAACCCCAAGAGATAGAAGCACTCATAGATAGCAAAACAAAAGTAATCTTTTTTGAGTCTCTTACAAATCCAAGTATTGATGTAGCCGACATTGAAGCCATTACAGCGATTGCAAACAAACATGGTATTTTGACTGTTGTTGATAACACTGTCGCGACACCTGTTTTATGTCGCCCTTTTGAGTTTGGAGCTGATATAACAGTTCATAGTGCGAGTAAATATACCACGGGTCAAGGGCTTGCTATCGGAGGCATACTTGTGGAGAGAAAAGGTCTTTTAGAAAAAATCAAAGACAATCCCCGCTATCCACAATTTAATGAACCTGATGCCTCTTACCATGGTTTAGTCTATGTTGATGTCCCACTTCCTGTGTTTACCCTACGAGCAAGACTCTCTTTACTTCGTGATATTGGAGCAGTTGTTTCACCCTTTAACTCGTGGTTATTTATTCAAGGTATCGAAACACTTTCACTTCGTATGCGTGAACACTCTAAAAATGCCCTTGCACTTGCAGAGTTTTTAGAGTCACATCCAAAGGTAAAAAAAGTCAACTACCCAGGTTTAGCAAGTAATGCAAACTATGAAAATGCACAAAAGTATTTTCAAGATGGACTCTCAAGTGGACTTTTGAGTTTTGAGGTAAGTTCTTTAGAAGAAGCGACCAAAATCGTCAATGCAACAGAGTTATATTCACTTGTTGTAAATATTGGTGATTCTAAGTCGATTATCACACACCCTGCTTCCACAACACACCAACAACTCAGTGATGAAGAGTTGAATGCTTGTGGTGTTCCTGCTGGACTTATCCGTATTTCAGCAGGTTTAGAGAGTGCAAAAGATTTGATTGCAGACATACAACAAGCATTAGAAGCATAAAGAGAGAAAAAATTTGCCCTTAAACCTGCAAACACATACTGAACATTTTACTAATCCACTCTATTTGGAGAGTGGTCGTATCTTAGAACCTTATGACATTACTTATGAAACCTACGGTCATCTCAATGATGACAAATCAAATGTCATTGTTGTCACACATGCCCTCACAGGCTCTCATCATGCTGCGGGAATCTATGAAGATGACTCGAAAGCGGGCTGGTGGGATGGACTCATTGGCTCAGCAAAAGTGATTGATACAGACAAATATTTTGTTATCTGTACCAATGTCATCGGTAGTTGCTTTGGCTCAACAGGACCTATGTCACCACAGCACCCGCATCAAGAACCCTACCGTTATAAATTTCCTGTTGTGAGCATCAAAGATATGGTGAAGGCACAACGCATTCTTTTTGACCGTTTAGATATTCACCGTGTCGAAGCTATTATCGGTGGAAGTATGGGTGGAATGCAAGCCCTCCAATTTGCTATTCACTACCCCAATTTTGCTAAAAAAGTCATCGCCCTTGCAGCCACTCATGCCACACAAGCATGGGCAATAGCCTTTAACAAAGTTGCTCAAGAAGCTATCTTAAAAGACCCTGATTTCAAGCAAGGGTATTATGACCCTGAACTTATCAAAGAACAAGGTTTAGCAGGAATGGCTGTGGGACGTATGGCGGGGCATATTAGTTTTTTAAGTCATGAATCTATGCGAGAAAAATTTGGTCGAGAATACAAACGTACCGATGGACTCTATGAACTTTTTGGAAAATTCCAAGTGGAATCTTACCTCGAGTATAACGGCTATAATTTTACAAAATGGTTTGACCCCCTTACCTATCTCTACATTACCAAAGCGATTAACATCTATGATTTAGCTCGAGGTTTTGACTCGTTAGAAGAAGCCTTGAAGAAGATTACAGCCGATTTACATCTGATTAGTTTCAAAAATGATATACTTTTTAAAAATTTTGAAATGCAAGAAATTGCCACTGCTCTGAAAAATATTCAGAATAAAAAACATACTTATAGAGATATCGATAGCGATTATGGGCATGATGCCTTTCTCGTCGAACTCGACAAATTCCAACACCACATTAAGGATATACTCAATGCCTAAAAAAGAAGAAGAAAATTTTGAAATAAAACTCGAGAGTGCAAAATCTGTCTTAGAAACACTCATGAAGCCTGACATTACCTTAGCAGATAGTGTTAAAGCCTATGAAAAGGGGATGCAAGAACTCTCAGATGCACAAGCTATCTTAGAAAATGCTGTCTTAAAAATCAAAGAGATAAAAAATAGCTAGATGAGAGCAGCTGTCCTCCAACTCAATGCACAAGGTTTAAGTTCTACCAAACTTTACAACTACATCAGAGTCGCTCATAGGAAAGGAGTCAAAGTTTTACTCCTTGGTGAGTATGTTTTAAACCCTTTTTTTAAAGAGTTACAAAGTATGTCCATCAGTATGATAGACGAACAAGCAAAACGGCAAATAGAAGTTTTAAAAGAACTCTCAACGACCTATAAAATGACTATCGTAGTGCCACTTGTCATTGTAAAGAAAAAAGAGGTCTACAAAACAGTTGCCAAATTTGCCCCCTCTTCTACAGCGTATTATCATCAACAAGTCCTTATAAATTATGCCCATTGGAATGAAGAGAAGTTTTTTGCCAATGAGATTACAAAACTTCAAACACCCCTTGTTTTTAACATTGATAACTTTAAATTTGCAATCATGAGTGGTTTTGAACTCCATTTTGATGCACTTTTTACAAGCCTCTCTACTAGAAATATTGATTGTATACTCCTTCCAAGTGTTGCAACATTTGACTCCTATGAACGATGGAAAGCACTCATACTGAGCCGTGCATTTACTCAAAACTGCTATATTTTAAGAGCAAATAGAATTGGTGAATACCAAGACAAAAACATTTCATGGCAATTTTATGGTGATTCTATCTTAGCATCACCAAATGGTGAACTCCTCCAGCACTTAGGTAATAGTGAAGAGTTAATGATTGTTGATATGAATCACACAGATGTCGTTCAAGCCAGACGTTCATGGGGATTTAAAGAAGCACTTAAAAAAAGGAACAACTAATGTTACAATATTTTCACAGACAAGTTCAACTATGGGGTGAAGAGGTGCAGACTTCTTTACAAGATAAAAAAATCGCTATTGTTGGTTCAGGCGGTTTGGGTTCTTCACTTGCATTTGCCCTTGGAGCAAGTGGGATTGGTGAAATTCATATGATAGATTTTGATGAAGTAAGTTTACATAATATTCACCGTCAAATTGCTTTTAAAGTAGGGGATGAAGGTAAAAACAAAGCCAAAATTAACACCGAGCTTATGATGCAACGCTCCCCTTATGTCAAAGCAATTCCTCACGAGTGTGATTTTACAGCATGGACAGCAAAAAATATAGAAGTTGACCTCATCATAGATGCTACAGATAACCTTCCAACACGAGGAGACATTAATACCTATGCAAAAAAAAGCAATACACCTTGGGTCTATGGGAGTGTCGAAGCTTTTCATGGTCAAGTGTGCTTTATAGACAACTCTTCATTTAATGATGCTTTTAAAATCATCCAAAAGACTCCTGCAGGCATCGCAGCCCCTATCGTCATGCACATTGCTTCACTTCAAGCAAACTTAGCCCTGCGTTTCTTAGCAGGACTCAGTGTGAAAAAAGATATGCTTTACTATCTTTTCTTTAATGAAGAGGGTGAATTAGTAACCCAAAAATTTGGATTACCTACTGCTTAGAGATATATTTTGCAAGTGCTTCAATCTTTGCATCATCAAGTTTTGAAGCCTGCCCTTTCATAATACCTTTCATAGAACCACCGTACGTTCCATTTTGATACCCGTGAAGTGCTGTCACGATTTTATCAGTCGCCCAACCTTTAATAATATGTGATTTTCCTAAAGCTTTTTTCTCAGCATGGGAACCATGACACCCTGCACAAGCAGTAAAAAGTTGTTTTCCATCAAGTGCTGGTTTTGCAGGTGTTGCACTTGTTTGTATATCTTTTGCAACTTTTTCAACTGCCTTTGCACTTTTTTGTACCACTTCATGACTTGTTTGACTCACTTGTTTCACAACTTCTGTACTAACTTCTTTAACCTTGTCAATACTCTTTTGTGTCACTTTTTGTACCTGTTCTGAGACAACACTTGTTGCTTCTTTGGCTTTTTTAAGTACATCATCTGTACTTTTAGCTACAACAGTCGCTGTTTCGTGTGCCTGCTGGCTTATCTCTTTTTTAGCCGTTTGTGTTGTTGCATCATCATTACATCCAAGTAGAAAAAAGGCAAGTGCTGCCGATAAAATGATTTTCATGTTCTATCCTCAAGTTTATTTTGAAATATTATACAGTAATTATTTGTACTTTTGGCTTTCATCTTTAACAAGTATTTTTTCGATATAATTAGATATGAAATTTGAACCATATCCATTTGAAAAATTAAACCATTTACTAGAAAATATTGTCCCTAATGCTGACCTGACTCCCTCTGTTTTAACCATAGGTGAACCACAGTTTGAAACACCTACTTTTATACAGAGTGCTTTAGCAAAAAATACTGATTTACTCAAAAAGTATCCAAAAACTGGTGGTGAAAGTACGCTTCGTCAAGCGATGCGTGGTTTTGTGCAAAGACGATTTCACACGACACTTAGCGATGCACAAATCATCCCTACTTTTGGAACACGAGAAGTACTTTTTAACTTTCCTCAGTTTTTCCTTTTTGATGTGAAACATCCTGTGATGGCATATACAAACCCTTTTTATCAGATTTATGAAGGGGCAGCACTTGCGACTCGTGCTAAAGTTATTCATCTTAACTTAAATAAAGCAAATAACTTTAAACCACTCATCAACGAAAAAGAGCTTGCAAAATGCGACCTTGTGATTTTAAACTTTCCAAATAATCCAAGCACAGCAATACTTACATTAGAAGAACTTGGAGAGTGGGTTCGTCTTGCGCTTAAACATAACTTTGTCCTCTTAAATGATGAATGTTATAGTGAAATCTATACCAACACCCCACCCCCTTCACTTTTAGAAGCTTCAAGTGCTGTTGGAAATGTTGATTTTACCAATGTACTAGTAATAAACTCCATCTCTAAACGCTCCTCAGCACCAGGACTACGTTCTGGATTTATCGCAGGCGATGCAAACATCCTCAAAGAGTACATGAAGTACCGTACTTATGTAGGCTGTGCAAGTCCTCTACCACTTCAGAGTGCAGCAGCCGAGGCTTGGAGTGAAGAGACTCATGTCGCTCACTCGCGCGCAATTTATAAAAGAAACTTTGAAATAGCACAAGAGATTTTAGGAACAGCTATTCCAGCGGCTACTTTTTACCTTTGGATAGAGGTAAAAGATGCCCTTGAATTTACAAAAAAACTCTATAAAGAGTACAATGTCAAAGTCCTTCCAGGGGAGTTTTTAGCTAGAGCAAATGCACAAGGAGAAAATCCTGGTATTGGATTTGTGCGCATTGCCTTAGTAGAAGATGAAGAAAAAACAAGAAGTGCATTAAAAAGAATCAAGGAGTGTTTACATGGCTAGAAGTAGTGAAGATTTAAAAGCAGAAGTTTTAAAAGCGCAGCAAACAAGTGATGTTGCAGCTTTATATGTTTTAGAAAAAGAGGCGCATGAACTCTTTGATGAAGAGACTCTCCATGGGTTTTATGCCAATATTTTAGACTTAGCCTTAGAAAAGCTTACAGACATACTTGAATCACACCGTAAAATGGATATGAATGAAGTGCAAGACTTTGCAACGACTCGAGCTTTATATGAGTATGCGATTGAGCATTATTCTGCTGGAGATGCAAAAGATGCAGCTGCTCTTTTTGAAGTGCTTACAGGGATTACAAATGATGATTCTTTTACCTCTGCACTCAAGTTTCACTGGATTGCAGCTGCTGAAAACCTAGCATTTGAAGATTTTTTAGACAAAATTGCAGATATTGAAGCTACACAAAATGCAGGAACATTTTACATTAGTAAATTTACAAAAGAGGCACAAAAATTACTGAAAACTCCTCAAACAAAGAAGTAAAAATGAAAATACATTTTATTGGGATTGGTGGTATCGGTATCTCAGGACTTGCACAGTATATGAGATACACGGGACATGAGGTCTCAGGTTCAGACATCAAAGATACACTCATTACACAAAAACTCCGTTCTTTAGGCATAGAGGTCACAGTCCCTCATACAGCCGAGGCAATCACAAACCAAGATTTAGTAGTACATTCAGCTATCATTAGCCCTAACAATCCAGAAGTCATTGCAGCCAAAGCAAAAGACATCGAAGTACTTGCACGTCGAGAAGCACTCCTAAAGATTCTTGATGATAAAAAAGTTTACTCTGTCGCTGGCGCACATGGTAAAAGTACCACAACAGCCATACTGAGTGCTATCATGGATGGTTCCGCTATCATCGGTGCCGAATCAAAAGAATTTGCTTCCAATGTTCGTTATGACAGTACTAGTGATGTCATGCTTTTTGAAGCGGATGAGAGTGATGGAAGCTTTATCAACTCAAATCCATATTGTGCTATCGTCATCAATGCAGAGCCTGAGCATATGGAGTATTATGATTATAATTATGACCTTTTTTATGACTCTTACAAAACTTTTATAAATACAGCCTCTTTTCGTGTTTTAAATGCAGAAGACCCTTTTTTGGCAACACTTGTCGAAAGTGTCGAGGCACACTGGCTCTATCCGAGCAAAGATATTTCTAAGATTAGCTATACCCTCATTGACAATGAACCACATACTATGTTTACCCTCAAAGATTTTGGTGAATTTGCCGTTTGGGGATTTGGAAAGCATATAGCACTCGATGCTTCTTTAGCTATCTTAGCAGCGAATGAATCTATGGATATAGAAGTGATTCGGACAAAGCTTCTCAATTTTAAAGGGATTAAAAAACGTTTTGACATTGTTGGTTTTGAGGATGACCGTGTTATCATCGATGATTATGGACACCATCCAACAGAGATTAAAGCCACTTTTGAGTCTGTCAAAGAGTATGCTTCTTTAAAAGGGTTTGACAAAATCACAGCCATTTGGCAACCGCATAAATACTCACGAACGATTGATAATTTGGAAGCATTTATCAACTGTTTTGATGGGGCAGATGAGCTTATCATCCTTCCTGTTTGGGCAGCAAGCGAGGCTAAACGTGAGATAGACTTTGAGGAAAGTTTCAAACAGTACAATCTAACCATGGCAGATAAGATAAAAAGAGCCAACAACACCATTACCGTTATTAAAGACAACAAAGACTTAGAGGTCTTAAACAAAGGACTCATCATTGGTTTTGGTGCTGGAGATATAACCTATCAAATGCGAGGGATTGCTTAGTGACTTATATATTTGGATTCTTCCTTGTTATCGTTTTTTTCCTAGCACTACGTTACCTTACTGAGTTTAATTTTCGCCAACAAATGAGTATTGCCCTTGTTGTTTTTTCTATTGTGGCTACTGCTGTGATGTATAACCAATACACAAAAAAAGAAAATCAACATATTCTTGATGTAGCACTCAAATACAAGCAAGGAAAAACACTCCATTGTGCAGGCAAAGAGGTCAATGCCACAAGCTATTCATTAAGTACAGGAACATATACTTTTATAGGACTTGAGGGAACAGACAATGCACAAGAAATGATTAGTGCTTCTGAGTGTCAGTAAATGAAAAAAACAAAACCTTCTAAAATCGACCATCTGCTCACACAATTAGATTTAACAGAGCATATTGCCCAGTTTCAAAGCTTTTTCTCACGTGAGCATTCTTTATATATAGAGGGTGATCAAGAACTCCATTTTAAGTACATTAAAGTACTCGATGCCTTAGAGTTTAATGCCCCGCCCAAAGTAAGTGATTTTTTTACGATAAAAAACCATCTCAAAAAGCATGGTGTTTTAAACTTTGAACAAATCTTTGAGATTGTGAAAGTTGTGCGATACTTTCGCTACTTTAAACATCGCCAACTCGATGGACTCATTGGTGAATGGATGCAGAAAATCCAAACACCTGAGAAATTTGCAGAAGTAGAAAAGTACTTTACAAATGATGGAAAGTTTGAAGAAAATCTGGATGAAACTCTTTTTGGTCTCAGTGCGCGTATTCAAACGCATAAAAATGATATGAGTGGTGCATTAAAACGGATGATGTCAAGTGCAAAACTTGCAGGCTACCTTGTAGATACACAAGTCCATTTTATCAACAATGAAGAGTGTTTACTTGTACGTGGTGGCTTCAACCATGTTCTCAAAGGGGCTGTCATTGGACGGAGTACAGGTGGCTTTTTTTATGTAGCACCCGATAGTATTTTAAAAACCAAAGAAAAAATCCGCTACATAGAACAAGAACGAGCAGCCATCTTTTACCAATACACAAAAGAGTTTTCCGCAACACTCTCAGAGTTACAAGCCTTCATAAACTTCATAGACAAAGAGTTTACAAAGTTTGACAACTACCAAGCACGTGTATTTTTTGCCAAAAGTAAAAATCTCCAAATTATTAAGAGTAAAGCAGATTCTAAAATCATACTCCATGATTTTAAACACCCTGCTCTACACAATCCTAAGCCAATCTCAGTTGATTTTTCAAAAAATATTTTAATGATTACAGGAGTCAATGCAGGGGGAAAAACGATGCTTTTAAAAAGTATCTTAGCCGCTTCCTTTATGGCAAAGTACATCATTCCTATGCAATTAAATGAAAACAAGTCCCATGTAGGAAGTTTCAAGTCTGTCCTTGCCATCATAGATGACCCCCAAAATGTTAAAAATGACATCTCTACATTTGCAGGGCGTATGCAAGAATTTTCTAAGATATTTCAAGAAAAAAATGCCCTTGTGGGTGTGGATGAAATCGAACTTGGAACAGACTCGGATGAAGCAGCAGCCCTTTTTAAAGTTATCTTAGATGACCTTATCAAACGCAAGCAAAAAGTAGTCGTCACAACACACCACAAACGTCTCGCTGCACTCATGGCTGACCGTGATGATGTAAGCCTCATGGCAGCGATTTATGATGAAGAACAAAGAAAGCCAACCTATGAATTTATGCAAGGGATTATCGGGAAGAGTTATGCCTTTGAAACAGCCAGTCGTTATGGCATTAACAATGCCATTGTCAATGAAGCGAAAGCGGTCTATGGCGACAACTCAGAAAAACTCTCTTTACTCATAGAACGCGGTTCTCAACTTGAACGCGAACTCAAACAAAAGCATAAAAAAGTCGATGAAGAGTTAGACAAACTCCATAAAAAAGAACTCCAACTCAAAGCCCTCCAAGAAGCTAACCAAAAAGAGCTAGAGGAGCAAAAATTTGCCCTCAAACGTAGCTATGATGTCGCCATCAGCGAAGCAAAAAATGCAGCCAAAGCGGGCGATACAAAAGCCATCCATAGAGCTATGAATAAGGCAAACAAAAAGCTTCCACCTCAAAAAGAAAAAACCCTCCAAGAAGATGTTAAATTTCAAGTGGGTGAAAGTGTCAAATACCACTCAAACAGAGGGGTAATCGTCTCTATGAAGGGTGAAAATGAAGCGATGATTGAGATGGATGGTATGAAAGTACGTGTCAAAACAAAACATCTTCGCCATACACAAAAAAAAGCTCCAAAACCACAAACAAACATTAAGCTCAATGTTGAAAAAAGAGCAGGTCTAAAGTGTGATTTACATGGTTTACGTGCGGATGAAGCCTGCGAAGTCTTAGACAAATTTTTAAATGATGCCCTTATCAATGGCTGGGATGAAGTGATTGTTTACCATGGCATAGGGACAGGAAAACTCTCTTATGCTGTGAAAAACTTTTTAAAAGCCCATCCACGAGTGCAGAAGTATGAAGATGCACCCCAACACCTCGGTGGTTTTGGTGCAAAGATAGTAACACTCTGATGCAAAAAAAAGTTGCGATTGTAGGTGCTGGGGCTTCAGGACTTTTCTGTGCTATTGTTTGTGCAAAAGCAGGCATAGCAGTAGATATCTATGAGCAAAACACAAAACCTGCAAAGAAAATATTGGTCTCTGGAAATGGTCGCTGTAACATTTCTAACACACAACTCAGTAGTGCAGACTACTTTGGTGAAAATCCCAACTTTGTAAATTATGCCCTTGAGACATTTGGCTTTCAAGCATTTGAAGCGTTTACAAAATCCATCGGTTTACTCCTCACAACCCTAGAAGATGGTCGAGCATATCCTTTAAGTAATGAAGCCAAGAGCGTTGCAACACTCTTAGAAAATTATGCAAAATCTTTAGACGTACACTTTCACTGTGACACACAAATCAAAGATATTCAAGCCCTTTTCTCCAAGTACCACTCTGTCGTTATCGCCACAGGTTCTCGTGCTGCAGAACATTTAGGAGGGAACAGTGATGGTGAAATGTTTGCAAAAGTATATGGGCATAGTGTTGCACCTGCCTATCCGAGTCTCGTACAACTTGAACTCTCCTCAAAAATCGCCCATAAAATGAGTGGAACGAAAGTAAATGCCCAAGTGACACTTCTGATAAATGGACAAAAAGAACTACTCCAGCAAGGAGACCTTCTTTTTACAAACTATGGTGTTTCTGGATTTGCCATTTTAGACATCTCTCAGATGGCAAGCGAAGCACTCCTCAATTTTTCTGCAGTGAGCCTCCAACTCAACCTTTTACCTCATTGGAGTATGCAAAAACTTTCAAACCATCTCTTTCAAACAGCACAACACTTACCAGAGATGACACTTTTAGAGATTCTAATAGGATTAGTACCACTCAAAATTGCACAAGGTATTTGCAGTGCATTAACACTGAGTCCCACCCTCAAAGCCACTCAAATCCATATGAAACTTGCCAAAAAAATAGCCAATCAACTCTTGCATTGGCGATTTGAAGTCGAACAAACACATGGTTTTCGTCATGCAGAAGTGAGTGGAGGTGGGATTCGTACTTCTGAAGTTGATGAAAAAACTATGATGTCTCGCAAATGTCAAAATTTATACTTTTGTGGTGAAGTGCTTGATATCGTCGGTAAACGCGGGGGCTATAACTTTGCTTTTGCTTGGGCAAGTGCTTTTGTAGCTGCTCAAAATATAAAAAACATGATGTAATTCAAAAGAAATAGTGCTATAATACTTTATGTTTAAAAATATTTTTCTGCTTTTACTCCTAGCACTTTCATTACAAGCAAAAGAGGTCTCTCTTCTTCTGCCGTGGAAAAATCAGTTTCAATTTGCTGGTTACTTTATGGCACAGAAAAAAGGCTTTTATAAAGAGGTAGGACTCGATGTAAAGATAAAAGAGTTTGATGCTAAAAGAAACAATGTCCTAGATGTCTCCACTCAAAAAGCAGAGTTTGGAATCCGCCATAGTACACTCATCTTAGATAAGCTCACACAGGCAAAAAATATCAAGCTTTTAGCTGCCATATACCAATCTTCTCCACTTGTTTTAATCTCGCAAAAATCAATGCACTCTCTTTCTGATATCATGGGAAAAAAAGTCATCATGAGTTTTGAGGACAATGCAAATGCAGCTATCAATGCAATGATTCTTTCTGCTGGTATCCCTAAAAACTCATTTACCCCTGCCCCACTCTCCTTTACACTTGATAATTTTATCAACAAGTCTATAGATTTTCGCACGGTCTTTCGTTCTAATGAACTCTACACACTCAAGAAAAAATGTATTGCGTATAATCTCTATGACCCTAAAGAGCATGGCTATGATTTTTACAGTGATATTCTTTTCACTTCTCAAGAGTTTATACAAAAAGACCCAAAAACAGTACAAAACTTTGTCAATGCTTCTCTTCATGGCTGGAGATATGCTTTTAAGCATATTGACGAAAGTGTCGATGTCATTTTAAAGTATTACAATACACAGCACAAGACAAAAGAAGCACTTCTTTATGAAGCCAAAGTACTCAAAAAAATTGCCCTTGTAAAAGATACACCGCTTGGTAACATTAACCCCATTAGACTCGAAGAAATTGCCAATACTTATAGACTTCTAGGCTTAATAAAGACAAAAGAAAAGCTCGATTTTGATGATTTTGTTTATAAAGTACCAAAAATAATGTCACTAGAAGCATTTGAAAAAAGTCTTCTTGCTTTATATGCCAAATACAATTCATTTATACACCTCTTTCTTCTTTTTACCTTTTTATTTGTATTTTCAGCATTTTATATTCACTATAAACTCAAAAAATCATTCAATCAAAAAACAGAAGAACTCAAAAAAACATACGACACACTCCAACAAAATACAGCCATTCTTGCGACCGATACAAAGGGAACAATTACCTATATCTCAGATGCTTTTTGTAAACTCTCAGGCTATACAAAAGAAGAACTTCTGGGTCAAAATCCCCGAATCTTAAAAAATAAAGATGATACATTTCCACTCTCCTTTTACAAAAAACTTTGGAAGACCATCACAAATGACAAAACATGGAAGGGGGAGTTACATAACCTTAGAAAAGACGGCAATAATCTTTGGCTTGAAAGTGTCATTACTCCTTTATATGATAAAGATGAAAAAATTATTGGCTTTGAGAGTATTAGCCATGATGTGAGCATCAAAAAAGTACTCGCAGAGTTCAATAAAAAGCTCAAAATGGAAGTCGAAGAAAAAACACAAGCACTCCAAAAACTTGCACATACTGATGCACTCACTGGTGCATACAATCGTATAAAAATCGACACCTTACTCATAAAAAACAAAGAATATTTTCAAGAACATTCTGAAAATTTTGCACTCATCATGATAGACATCGACTACTTTAAAAATGTCAATGATACACATGGACACCTCATAGGCGATGAAGTTCTCAAATCAGTAGTAACGATTACACAAGAGAGTATCCGTTCTTCAGATATATTAGGAAGATGGGGTGGTGAAGAGTTTATGGTTATTTGCCCACATACAGACAAAGAAGCTGCCTATTTTGTAGCAGAAACTATCCGCAAACATATAGAATCATACTCATTTCAACGTGTAAAAAACCTCACAATCTCCGCAGGGGTCAGTGATATTGGTGAAAGTATTACTATTCAAAAACTTATTGACAATGCTGATACTGCTCTATACCGTGCGAAAAAACATGGTCGAAACCGTGTAGAGAAATAAGCACGATTCTTTTCATTCACTTTTAAAGTATAAAATAGCATTATATAAACTTTGGAGTACATATACATGGAGAGTAAAAACAGCACACTAGCATTAAGCATACAAGACCTTTTTCGGGGAAATATGCTCAAGTATTCTATCCTCCCTTTTATCTTCAGTATGCTTATCCTTTATGTCATTTTCTTTGTGATTGCAGGCATAGGACTTGACCAACTCGGAACTATGGATGTAGCATCGACACAGACAAGCATAGAAAATGGAGTACCACATACTGACAGTTTTACAGCGACCCTACAAGGAACAGCTATTATCAAATTTTTGATGAGTAGTGCTATTACTTCATGGATTGCCTCTTTTCTCGTTTATACTATTGGAAGTTTTTTAACACTCTATCTTTCTATATTTATTGCTTTAATTGTTATGGGATTTTTAACACCGCTTATACTAAGGGAACTCCATAAAAGACACTATCAAGATGTAGAGATGATTGGGTATTCTAACATTTTAGAAGGGCTTTTTTTAACACTCAAGTGGGCATTTACTATGCTACTGCTTTTTTTAGTGCTTGTCCCTATCTATTTTATACCACTTTTAAATGTTGTTGCATTTAATCTACCACTCTACTACTTTTTTCACAAAATGATTACTTTTGATGTAGCATCAAACATCTGCACACGAGATGAAGCCATCAAGATAAAATTTTTCCATGCTAGTAAACTACGCCTCAAAACTTTACTGCTTTACCTCCTCTCACTCATCCCGTTTGTTATCTTTTTTGCTTCGGTATTTTATGTAATTTATTTGGGACATAGCTACTTTTTGGAAGTAAGAAAAATGAGATTAGAAGCAAGATAGCTTCTTTAATCTTACTTCTTTTTCACAGGGACTATTTCCATCATACCCATCCCACACTTTCCTTCACCACATTTCATTATAATCTTATGTACAGGTGCTTTTTTAGCAACTTGAGGTTCTTGTTTATCCTCTGATTTTTGCATTACAACAACAGCTAAACCTACGATTATAAGTAAGATTGTTGTTCCTATTCCTATCTTTTGTGCTTTATTCATTTACTCTTCTTCCTTGTCCATGGCACTTAAAACCATTTTTCTATATGCTTCATCTTTTGGCACTAAACCAGATTCATACAAAAACTGTGAAGGCACAAAGTTTTGTTTTTTGATTTTATCATACTTTGCATAACTCAAGTACAATACATCCTTCGCTCGTGTCACTGCGACGTAAAAAAGGCGGCGTTCTTCATCTAAACTTCCCCCTCTTTGCATCAATTTTCTGTTTGGAAATCTTCCATCCATCAAATCAATCACATACACTTCTTTATACTCTAAACCCTTTGAAGCATGCACACTCAGTAAGTTTACACCCTCCCCTTGTGTCAAATCTGAGGAGCCTAAAATCATAGCATTTAAAAATCGTTCATGCTCATTATAGGGTTTTGCAAGTTCTTCAAGAAGAAGCATTTTTCTCCTGATTCGAGAGAGTGCTTCTGTTTTGTGTTTTTCATCTACACTCCCATCTTTAAGTGTTGCTCTTTTTGTAGCTAAACTCTCTGCAATATATGCACAAAAAGTGGATGAAGCGATTTTGCGTACAATCGTTCTAGGTTGTTTAATCCCTTTTAAATCACGATACAAAAGATAAAAATTATGTAAAAAAGTTGCACTCTCTTTGGTAAGCTTTGGATGTTTCAACACAGGGTTTTTCATAAACTTCGCTTCAAATCCAAGCTTTACATACTTTCCAACCGCACCCAACTCTGCAAACTCGTCAAAAAGACCAAGTTGTGAGTTGAGCTTGCGTTTTTCAAAAGGATTTTTGATGCTTTCATCAGGGGCGTACAGTCCAAAAAACATACTACCATTACCAACATTTTTCAGCGCAATATACAACTCTTTTGCCATGGCACTCCCTATCCCACGAGCAAATTCAAAGATATGAATAAATGCCATCATGTCTGATTCATTCACAAGTAAAGTGTACAAATCTAACACCGCTTTGACTTCACGGGCATCAAAAAAGCTTGTGCCACCCTTGCGTTTACAAGGAATGTCCAGCTCACGAAGCCCTACTTCTATCCCATCTGCTGAAGAGTTATTGCGAAATATCACAGCAATCTCTTCATGTGGTGTTTGCGTGTCACGAATCTTTGCAGCTATGGCATGGTACTGGTCAAAAAGCTCTTCATATGCGAGCAATTTTGGAGCTTGCGCAGCAAAATCACGTGTCACTTCTAACTGCTTAGGGTAAATGCGTTCATTATGTTCTATCACTCGTGTGGCAAGCGAAAGGATAGGACGAGAAGAGCGATAATTTTTGGTAAGAGTATGTACTTTTGCCTGTGGAAATTTTTGGGTATAGGTACCAATTATCCCAATATCTGCCCCATTAAAAGCATAAATACTCTGATCATAATCCCCTACACAAAACAGTGAAGGCGGTTGCATCGCATCTATCAATGTGCCTTGCAGTGCATTCGTATCTTGATACTCATCCACAAGTACCTCTTTATAACCTAAATTTTTACTCTTGCAAATTTCTCGAAAATTTAAAAGAAGGTCATTGAAGTTCACAAAACCATACTCTTTTTTTAAAGATTCAAACTCATCAACAATATCTGCATAAATCAAGGCAAAGATAGCATGCTCATCATACTTTTCTTTTATCCAATCTTCAAAATTGTTGTCTAGTTCTGTATTTTGATAAAAAGAGTACAAATCATACAGATGGTTTCCACCGTACGGTGTTGTCTCTGCTTCTATACGCATAAAGTTACGTTTCTCATATACTGAACGGAAAAGTGTTTTGAGTTCGCGTTGCTGTTTCAAAACGACACGTTTGTCAAATTTCTTTAACCATCTATAACTCACGGCATGAAAGGTTCCTGCATCTATTTTGGCAGCAACATTTTTACCAAAAAATTCTGCAACACGCTCAACCATCTCGGCTGCAGCTTTGTTGGTAAACGTCAGTAAAAGTATCTCTTCAGGCTTCACCTCATTGTTTAAAAGATATGCTATTCTTCCCACTATCGTGGAAGTTTTACCTGTTCCAGCAGAAGCGATGATGAGATTTTGCGCACTCTTTGAAGTTGCCGCGGCATACTGTTCTGTGTTTAAACGAGATAATGCCATGCGGTCACTTCCTTTTATTTTTTGGGATAGAATTATACCTCTTTCTCATTAAATGGTGCTTCTTTTTTATGTTCTAGAAATTGTCATAATTAAAAATTTTGGTTATAATTATGATAAGAATTATTTTTATCATCAGGATGTTTAAGATGCCAAACAACCAAATACTCCGAATCATTTCGAATGAAACCAAAGCCACTATCGAACAAATGGATATTGTCACACCTAGCATTTATGCTTCATTCTTTGAAAAGTTTGCATCAGAACATCACGAGTTCATTGAAAATGAAAAAGATTTAGCCGTTGATTTGATACAACATGAATGTAGTAACCTTACAGATATGCAAACAGAAGCAACTCAAAGTGCAAATACACTCACAAACAACACAGATAAGGCCATTTCAGCCATAAAGAAGAAAGATGAAAAAGCATTAAATGAAGTTTTAGAAGAGACAAATAAACTCAAACTAGAGATAGAAAAACTCAAAGAAGCGGTTTATAAAGATGAACTTACCCATGCAAATAACCGTAAATGGTTGCATGATACTTACTTAAATGAAGATAGTGAGACACTCAAAACCGATGGTATAATGGCATTGATTGACTTAAATTATTTTAAACAGGTAAATGACACTTATGGACATATTATAGGGGATAAAGTACTCATCTTTATAGCAAATCAGCTCAAAAGTACTCATGAACAGGTAGTGCGTTATGGAGGAGATGAGTTTTTAGTTATGTTTGAAGCACATAATTCTCTTCACCATGCTATAGACAAACTTTCAAAAATAAGAGAAGCTATCATCAGTAAAAAACTCAAAGCACATGATGCAAAATTTACAGTCAGTTTTTCCTTTGGTGTTATCCCTTACAAACAGGGAGATGCACTTGCAAAAACTATCGAACTTGCAGATAAAAATATGTATAATGATAAAATCATGATAAAGAAAAGAGTTACAGGCATCTAATTAATAGAATATTAAGTATAATAACACATAGTTAAATATGGAGAATAATATGGTTACTTATGCAAAAGATGAAATGGTTGGCATTACAGAGCTTGGAAAATCTCTTGGAAGTTATCTTGACAAAGTCACTTCAGATATGTTTAGTAAGATTGCCATTATACGAAGGAATAAACCTGAAGCAGTCATTATTCCCATAGAAGAGTATGAACTCCTTCAAAGTGCTTATGATAGACTAGAACAAAAAGAGATAGAGACTCTTTTAGCTAATATGAGTGAAGATGATAAACAAGTTTCTATAACAAAAACTTTGAGTATAGACATTTAGTAATGAAAAAAGATATTAAGCTTACATATCTAAAAAAAGCGACAAAATTTCTTGATAAAAACAAAACTGTTTTAACACAAACACAAGTTGATATACTCCTCATAAAATTTATCAAAAAAAAGATTTATGCCATTGATACAAATATTGATTATAAGCAGATGAGTGGAAACATCTCCAATATTTATAGAATCAGAAAAGCAAATGTTAGAATCATTTTAAAATTAGAAAATGATGAAATCATTATAGAAGCCATTGTCACAGATATTGGCTTTCGCGGGGATATTTATAAATAAGCACTTTTTGGCTATAATCGCGCAATTATATTTAAGGCGATACTATGTCAGAGAACAGATACAATCCACAAGAAACAGAAAACAAATACTACCAAATTTGGGAAAATCGTAAATACTTTGAAGTAGATGGCAACAAAGCCATTCAAGAAGAGGGAAAAAACTTCTCTATCATGATGCCCCCACCAAATGTCACAGGGCGCTTACATATAGGGCATGCACTTACCTTTACACTTCAAGACATTATCACTCGTTACAAACGTATGGATGGGTACAAAACACTCTGGCAACCTGGAACAGACCATGCAGGGATAGCGACGCAAAATGTTGTAGAAAAACAACTCCTTGCGGAAGGAACAACCAAAGAAGCTATCGGTCGTGAAGCCTTTTTAGAACGTGCTTGGAAATGGAAAGCAGAATCTGCAGGAATCATGACAGAACAACTCCGCCATATGGGAGTCTCTCCTGCTTGGGAAAGAGAGCGTTTTACCATGGATGCAGGTCTGCAAAAGTCTGTAAAAGAAGCCTTTGTAAAACTTTACAATGATGGGCTTATCGTTCGTGGAAACTACATGGTAAACTGGTGTACTCACGATGGCGCACTCTCAGACATTGAAGTAGAACATGAAGAAGAAAATGGCAAATTTTACCATATGCTCTATCATTTCGCCGATGGAAGTGGTAGCGTTGAAGTCGCAACAACAAGACCTGAAACCTACTTTGGCGATACGGCAATCATGGTACACCCTGAGGATGAACGCTACAAAGCGATTATAGGAAAAGAAGTACTTTTACCACTCTTAGATAAAAAAATCAAAATCATTGCAGATGATTATGTCGATATGGAGTTTGGAACAGGTGTCGTGAAAGTAACCCCAGCACATGACCAAAATGACTACGAAGTAGGGAAACGCCATAACCTTGAGTTTATCACAGTTTTTGATGAAAAAGGAATCTTAAATGAATACGCTGGCGAATTTGCAGGACTTGAGCGTTTAGAAGCACGAGAGACTATCGTTGCTCGTCTACAAGAAGAGGGATTTGTTGTAAAGATTGAAGACCATAAACATCAAGTCGGACACTGCTACAGATGTAAAAATATCGTTGAACCCTACATCTCAAAACAGTGGTTTGTTCGTAGTAAAGTAGCTGATGCTTCCATAGAAAAAACAAATGCAGGTGAAGCAGAGTTTTTCCCTCCTCACTGGATAAACTCTTATAACTCGTGGATGGGAGAACTCCGTGACTGGTGTATCTCACGTCAACTCTGGTGGGGACATCAAATACCTGTCTTTTACTGTGGCGATTGTGAGCATGAGTTTGCAAGCTTAGAAGATACCCCTTCAGCGTGTCCAAAATGTGCAAGCAAAAATCTCACTCAAGACCCTGATGTCCTTGACACTTGGTTTAGTTCAGCACTCTGGCCTTTTTCTACTTTAGGCTGGGGAAATGGTGATGTAGAAATGGACAAACTTTTCCAATCAGATGATATGAAAGATTTTTATCCAAATACATTGCTCATTACTGGCTTTGATATTCTCTTCTTTTGGGTCGCACGTATGATGATGATGGGTGAAAACTTCATAGGAAAACTTCCATTTAACCATATCTATCTCCATGCACTTGTTCGTGATGAACACGGACAAAAAATGTCAAAATCAAAAGGCAATGTCATTGACCCACTCGACATGATAAACAAATATTCCGCTGATATCTTACGCTTCACCCTAGCTGTAAGTGCTGCACAAGGGCGTGACATCCGTATGAGTGAAGAGAAACTTGAACTCAACAGAAACTTCACCAACAAACTTTATAATGCAAGTAAATACTTGCAAATGAATGTAGATGTCTTCCCAGACCTTACAAGTTTTTGTGTGGAGAGTGACCTAGGACGTTATATGATGTCGCGTTTAAACTATGCAACCAAAGAAGTCCGTGCCAATCTTGATGAGTATAAATTTAACGATGCAGCACTTGTGATGTACAAATTTCTTTGGAATGAGTTTTGTGACTGGGGGATTGAACTCAGTAAAGCAGACAAAAGTTCTATTGTCGAACTTGGGGCTATCTTTAAAGAGGCGATGAAACTCCTTCACCCTTTTATGCCATTTATTACAGAACATCTCTACCACGAACTCAGTGGTACCTCTTTAGAAAATGGCGAGTCTATCATGCTGATGAAGTACCCATCAAAAACAAAACAGCGCAAAGAAGAAGCGACATTTGAAATCATTATGGATGCTATTGTCTCGATTCGCCGTGCAAAAGTACTTGTCGATTTAGCTAACCAAAAAATCGAAAAAGCTTTTGTAAAACTCAACAATGTTGATGCTAAAACGCAAGCAATGATGTTACCATTTATCTCAAGACTCGCAAAAGTAGAAAATCTTGCCTTTACAGAGAGTAAGATTGAAAATGCAGTGAGTGATATATCTGATAAGTGTGAGACTTTTATCCCAACTGATAGTATAGATTTATCGTCTATCATCACTAAACTCACAAAACAAGATGAAAAACTGCAAAAAGAGATAGCGAAATTGAATGGAATGTTAAATAATGAGCGTTTTGTAGCCAATGCTCCTGAAGATGTTTTGGAAAAAAACCGTAACCTCCTTGCAGATGCAAAAGCAAAGCAAGTAAAAGTTATGGAGCAACTTGAATCGTTGCAATAAAATTTATATGTGTGTTGTTTTATAGATAAAAGCTTGGCAATTAATCTTTTTCATAAGTTTTTTTGCCTCTTTTTTTGTAATACCGTGTTGTGCGACTGCCTCTTTGATTGCTGATTCTGTTAAATATGTATGTTTCATAGTATAGTTTCTCCTAATAATTTAGATAAGAAATTATACAACTTTTTTCGTAACATTTCAAGAAAAAAATAAAGGTCTCCAAAATTGTTTAATATAAAAAAATATGCATCACAAAATATAAAAAATGATGTTTTATCTGGTTTAGTTGTCGCCGTTGCACTTGTTCCTGAAGCAATCGCGTTTAGTTTTATAGCAGGTGTAAGCCCTATTGTCGGTCTTTACACTGCATTTATCTTAGGGCTTGTCACAGCTATCATCGGTGGAAAACCAGGGATGATTAGTGGAGCGACAGGAAGTGTAGCCGTTGTTATGATAGGGCTTGTCCTTGAAGCAAACACACTTTTAACATCCGCTGGACTTACGGGGGATGCACTCTACATCCATATGCTCAATTATGTCTTACTGGCAACCATTTTAGCGGGAGCATTTCAAGTACTTGTGGGTGTGTTAAAACTTGGAAAATTCATCCGTCTAGTCCCACAACCCGCTCTTTATGGTTTTGTCAATGGACTTGCTATTGTTATCGCTATGGCACAGTTCAAATTCTTTGATGGGCAAGGTTTTAGTATGTATTTTATCGTTGCTATAACGATGCTCATTATGTACTTTTTACCAAAATTTACAAAAACAATTCCCTCTGGTTTAGTGGCTATTGTACTCATTACATTGGGAGTTTATTTTACCCATACCGATACACTCTTAGTGGGTTCTCTTGCCAATTTATCGGCATTTAAAGGGCAACTTCCTCATTTTATTTTGCCAGATACTCTTTTTAACATGGATGCTATTATTATGGTTTTACCTTATGCTATCATCATGGCACTTGTTGGTCTCATAGAGTCTCTGCTCACACTTGCTGTTTTGGATGAGATGAGCAATGAGAGAGGGAGTGGCAATCAAGAGTGTATAGCACTCGGCTGTGGAAATATGGCATCAGGCTTCTTTGGAGGAATGGCTGGATGTGCTATGATTGGGCAGAGTATCATCAACTTTACCTCAGGTGGACTTGGCAGACTCTCCTCTTTTGTAGCAGCTGTGGGTCTTTTAGTCTTGGTAGTTTCTATGACCGATGTACTCAACGCTATCCCTGTTGGTGTTTTAGTCGGGATTATGTTTATGGTAAGCATTGGTACATTTGAATGGTCGAGTTTCTCACATCTTAAACATATGCCAAAGGAAGATACTTTTGTAATGATTGTTGTGACTATCATTACTGTTGTTGAAGACTTAGCGATTGCCGTGATTGCTGGTGTAATTATTTCTGCTCTTGTTTTTGCTTGGAAACATGCAAGGATTTGGGCAAAAACGTCGATAGAAGAAGATGGAACAAAAGTCTACTCACTTGAAGGTCCACTCTTTTTTGCAAGTGCCACCACTTTTTCCGATAATTTTGACATTGAAAATGACCCAAAAAAAGTTGTGATTGACTTTAAAAATGCAAGGGTTTTAGACTTCTCAGGTGTGGAAGCGATTGATGCTATGGTAAAAAAATACGAAGAAGCAGGGAAAAATCTTACCCTCAGACATCTCAGCACAGACTGTAAAGCCATCCTCAAAAAAGCAGGACCACACTGTACTTATGAAGAAGATGACCCTACATACAAGGTTGCGTTTAACTACTAAATAGTATTTATAATCTTTGCCATATCTTGCAGTGAGAGGCTCTCTTTTACTGCCCCAAACTCAACTGCTTTTTTTGGCATACCGTAAACGATACAGCTTTTCTCTTCTTGAGCGTAAGTAGCAGCACCTGCTTTTTTCATTTCTAAAAGTCCAGTCGCTCCATCATCTCCCATCCCCGTGAGGATGAAACCTACTCCAAAGATACCTGCTTCTTTACTCATAGAACGAAAAAGGACATTGACACTTGGTTTATGGGAGTTTACTTTTGGGTAGTTTTTCAGGGCTACTTTGTACTGAAATCCACTTTTGATGACTTCCATATGCATATCCCCAGGGGCGATAAGTATACGACCATGCATTAAAGCATCGCCATCTTCTGCTTCTTTCACACGAGAAGCAGGAAGGATTTGGTCAAGCCTTTTTGCAAAGGATGCTGTAAAACCAGCTGGCATATGTTGTGTGATAACAACAGGAGGATGATTTGATTGCAGTTGCATCAGTAACTCTTCCAAAATCTGCACCCCACCCGTAGAGGCACCAATGGCAATGATTTTTTTCGATGGAGGAAGTGAACTTGTGGCTTTTACACTACTAGAGACTTGTTTTTCATCAAGTATCTTACTAGAACTTGTTCTTCGTATGTTCTGTATATATGTGGCACGAGAAGCCGCTGCAATTCTCACCTTAGAAATAAATTCTTCACTTTTATTTCCAAAGAATTGATTGATGTTGGAAGTAGGTTTTAAGACTATATCCACAGCACCCATTCGCATCGCATCGATGGCAGAAGAGCTTCCTCTTGTCACAAGTGTTGAGCAGATGATAGTCGGTATAGGTTTTTGCTTACCTATCATCTCTAAAAATGTCAGTCCATCCATCTTTGGCATCTCTATATCGAGTATAAAGACATCAGGAAGTCCTGTTCTTTTAAAAACTTCAAAGGCATCCACAGGGTTTGGTGCGCTTCCGATTATCTCTATATCGTTTATAGATGCAAATATTTTCTTAAATTCATTGCGTACAAGTGCTGAGTCATCAATGACAAAAACCTTAATCATTTAAAAAAAATCCAATTCACTCTCATCTTCATCTTCATCTTTTCCTTCGAGTTTACTTTGCAGAAACTTCATGTTGTTATCTAATGAATCTTTAAAGATATAGACATCTTTAAAAATTTTATCTACAAACATATCCATTAAGTAGATACTTACATCACTAAGTATCTCTGAAAGATAATTAAAAGCAGATAAATTTTGTGGTTCAATCTCCTCAAATTCTATATTTTTCAAATAAGTCGCAAGTTTTTCATAGATAGGGACTACATTTTGCGTTTGTTCTGCTTTAGAAAAGATGATAGCAACATCAGATAATTTATCTGCAATTTCTACAAAAAATTGATGAGAGAGATGACCATCATTAAGATTTTTGACAATATCCATCAAGTCATCTGCTAAAAACATAGCACTACCCGCATAGGTATCAAAAAATTTATCTACTGAGTTTTCTGTCATATTTTCTTGTTTTAGGATAACTTCTCTTCTACCGATTGATTTCAGCGCATAAGAGTGACTTAAAAGCATAAAAAGTTTCTTTTGAAATCTCTCTTTTTCTATAGGATAAGTTATCGTCATATCGACATACGGAACAACATCAAAAAGTTTCCTATACTCTTTTGGTTCAAACATTAAAAGTGTCAAAATATCTTCATCAAAAGTATTGATTGCCTTAAAAAATTCGCCTATCAATGGGTTGTTATCTTTGGCATCAAAGACAACTAGATTTATCTCTTGTTTTGCTAAAATAGTATTTATTTTTTCAAGAATCTCAACATTGATATCTACTACGTACGCAGATGAAAAGTATGCAGATGTTTCATCATACATCTCATGTGAATCCTGCCCAATATAGAGTATGTTGAACTCCGATGCTAAAAACTGTAAATATTTACTGTACTGTTTGCTCATGTACTTTTCCTTCTAAGATAGTGTCTATTTTGTCAAATGCTTTTAAAATCACATCATTCACATAAGAAGATGCACTTTTAGCTATATAGTTTTTAAAGCTGAGAAGTTTAATCTCCTCTTTTGTCGAGAGGTTTGCAAATGAACCCTCAAGTGCTTTTATAAAATCTTTTTTCTGTTGTTCTATCTCATAGATAGTTAAACCAAATCTACGGCTATACTTGATTATCTCATCATCAAGCATCAGAAGATAATTATCTTTATCTTCTTCAAAAAGATTATCAACAACGGCATTAATGTTTTTAAAGATACCCCGAGCATCGCCAAAATAGTTTTCAAACTGATACTGTGCATACTCCAAATCTTTCACACGGTTGAGGACAAAGATAAATTTGAGTTTATCATTGTAGCCTTTGAGTACACTGTAGATAAAACTTGCATTTATGCCATCTTGTTCACCATCAAGTATGGGTATGACAACAAAGTCTAAAAAGTTAATCATTCCGCTATCATGGAGTGCTTCTATAAGTGTCATTGTTGTTTTGTTGGCACCTATATCTAAGCAGAGTGCTTCATCTTGGGCGAATATCTCCGCCAACTCTTCGCGTAAAAGGGGTGAAGAG
>JALUWV010000036.1 GCA_027019335.1 Sulfurimonas sp.
TAAAAAAGCGATAGAAGATTTCAAACTTCCATTTGGCGATGAGAACGATAAAAGCCGTGGTGGTAAAAGACAGTTTGATAACACTGCTTTTCTAATAGTAAGCGATATGCTACTAACGGGCTATGATGCACCCATACTGCAAACTCTTTATGTTGATAAGATACTCAAAGAGCATAATCTACTTCAAGCCATAGCAAGGGTTAATAGAACACGAAAAGGTAAAGTGGCTGGATATGTTGTTGATTTCGCTGGAATAACTTCGCATCTTGTTGATGCTCTTGAAATATTTAGTGGGGATTTAAGCCCGAGTGATGTGATGGTGGATATAGCAGACGAAAAAACAACTCTTGAAAATAGACACACAAAACTTGTAAGTTACTTTAAGAGTGTTAAGAAGAACAGAGAGAATGAAAGATATGATTTTATATTTCAAGCTATAAATTATTTGAAACCAGAAGATATAAAAGATAAGTTCAAAGAGCTGACAAGTGATTTTAATAAGTCAATGAATATAGTGCTTCCAGACCCTTTCGCTTCAAAGTATGACTATGATTTCAAATTGTTTAATGAAATAAAGATGATGGTTAGAGATACCAAAGAGAAGATTACTCGTGAAGATAGCAAGAAGCTTCAAATGATTTTAGATGAACATTTAAGAGCTAATGGGATTGAGTATCTACTTGAAGAGGCTATTGATATAACTGATTATAAGAAGTTTGTTGAAGCACTCACAAGAGAGGGAAAACATAACCCACTAGATAAAGCAAAAGCAATAATAAAAGCCAATGAAGAAGAGAACCCTGCATTAGCACTTGAACTCTCAGAGCTATTAGAGAAAAAACTTCTTGATGCTAAGATTGATAGAAAACAAGCTGTTATAGACCTGTTTAGTGATATGCAAGTGATAATAAATCGACATAAAAATAGATATAGCAGTGTTGGACTGAGCGATGAGAAACACCTTGTAGTTTATGATTTAATCAAAGAACAAACAGAAAAAGCAACAGAGCTTACACTTGAAATATTTGATGCTCTTGATGAGTGGTTAAGTAAATCTGCTATACTGACTCAAAGTGATGCTCAAAAAGAGATGAGAAATAGTGTTAAACCATTACTTGCTAAATATGGAGTGGAAAGAAAAATGTCAAAGACAATAGTGGCTCGGTTGGTAGAAACATTTGAATAGTGTAGAGTATGGCACTAAGAGTATTGTATTTGATATAGAGCGAAAAGCCAATCAAAAGAATACCTATATCAATGTTGATACTGATGGAGTATTGGTCAAAACAAACGATACCACCACCATAGAACAAATTAACGAAATGGTTCACAATAAACAGAAATGGATAAGTAAAAAACTTGAACTTTTTAAAGCCATAGCCATTAATCGTGATATAACAACTGGTTCAAGACTTTACTATATGGGTAAAAGCTACTATGTTGAAATGTTTCAAGATGAGAGTGCTAAAACAATCACAATAAACTTCACTCACTCAAAGTTTCATATAACAACACCACCAAAATATAGAGATAGAGAGCTACATAATACCATTGAAAGCTTTTATAAGCAAAAAGCAATAGAAAAAATTACACCACTTACTAAAAAATGGGCTAAAAATATGGGTGTTACTCCTGAACATGTAAGTTTCAGATACTCAAAAAAGAGATGGGGTTCATGTAGCGGGGCTAATCGCATCTCTTTTAACTACCACCTTGTTAAACTATCTTCTTCATTAATTGAATATGTTGTTATACACGAACTAGCTCATGTAACTTTAAAAAATCACTCTAAGGAGTTTTGGAAATTAGTGCATAAGCACATGAGAGATTATAAAGTTAAAGAAGAGAAGATTAGGGTATTTGAGAAGTTGATTTAATAGAGTTCATTTTCATTTCATCAAGATAGACTATACTTATAAACAAATTTAATACGGAAGAAAAACACATGAGAACTTTTTTTACATTAATCTTACTTTCGGTAGTAGGGATAGGCATAGCCTTTGGCGTAAGCTTTTATGCTGATATGGAACAATCAGGGAATAACACTTCACTTCCTGCAATGCAACTTCCATACAAAAACTTTATAGCAGCTACAGGAGTGGTAGAGGCGACAAGTAAAAATATCGCTGTTGGTTCTTTGACGAGTGGTATTATAAAAAAAGTTTTCGTTCAAAGTGGGGATAGCGTTAAAAAAGATGACTTGCTTTTTGAGATAGATGATGCACAAAAACGGGTACAAATCCCCGTATTAAAAGCACAAATCGCTAACTCTTTAGCAAGACTTAAAAGTGCTAAACATCAACTAGAACTTTTAAAAAACATGAAAAAACTCTCTTCAAATATAGTTACAAATGAGAAATACACAAAAACAGTCGATAATTACCATGAAACTAAAACAGCCTATGAACTCTCAAAAGCAAAACTAAAAGCTCTTCAAAGTGAACTAGCATTTTATAAGGTTTATGCCCCTATAGATGGGAAAATTTTACAATCAAACATAACTCTCGGTTCATCTTTTGATGCAAATACAAAAGCACTTATCAT
>JALUWV010000037.1 GCA_027019335.1 Sulfurimonas sp.
ACTTTTAGAATCTAAAATGCCTATGGCACGATCTGCATCACGAATAGAAGAGACTTCAGGATTAACAACGACTATGGCACGGTCTGCAAACTCAATGGTATGCTCATAGCCAGACTCAATTCCTGCAGGAGCATCTAAAATGACATAATCAAACTCTGCACTCAAATCAGTCACAAGTTTATGAATTTTATCTGAATTTAAAACAGATTTATCTTTTGTTTGTGAAGCTGCTAAAAACTGAAGATTTGGACTCATTTTACTTTTTATAAGCGCTTGTTTGAGGTTGGCTTCACCATCCATTACTTGTACCATGTCAAAAACAACACGATTTTCAAGTCCTAAAATCATATCTAAGTTACGCTGACCGATGTCAAAATCTACAACAACACATTTTTTGTCATTGAGTGCGATACCAAGTCCTAAATTTGCGGTAGTTGTTGTCTTTCCAACACCACCTTTTCCACTAATTACTGCAATTATTATGCCCACTTTGTCTCCTTTAATACGGGTGTTATTCTAATTTCATTATTTATAAGTTCTACACGGTTGAGTTTATCTTGTAAGTATTTGTTATCTACTTCCACTTCGTGAAAAACAATATTTGCTTTTGGTGAGGCCTGTAACATCATAAAGTTCCCATTACAACGGATGTCACCCTCAACAATCTGTGTGATGATAAGGTTGCCATCAATGACAATACTCCCTCCACTATTGACACGACTCAGTAAAAGTAAATCGCCTTGTATTTTGAGTTCTTGTCCACTCCGAACAAGTTTATCAATAACTTTAAGATTATCTTGAATTTTTTCAACTGGTTTTTTTTCTTGTACTTGTTCTTTTGGAGTGCTTTTGCTTGCTCTATTTTTTGGTAATTGGGTATTGACAATATATTTTAAATTTTTTTCTTGAAGATAAGTCTCTATTTTTGGACTCACTTCTCCATAAATACTAATAAGATGATTTGTAAACATGACATAGTTTTTATCAAAAAAAGCAATAAATTCACTTTCATCTTCTAAAGTAACTTCAAATACCTTTACCGAATACTGTTTTGTCAGCAAAATAGCTCCTTCAATAACAATCTTTGCAATCTTATCTTTATTATAATTATATGTTAATTAAATTGAAGCTATATGTCAATATGCAATATTTTTAAAATAAAGTATAAATTTGAGTTAGGATTATGCAAAAAGAAGGAGCTGTGATGTTTTTGGGAAAATGTCCTTATTGTGAAGATGGGCAGATTGAAGTGAGAGACAAGGAAGTAAGAGGAAAAAAAGTAAAACTCTATGCCTGCACAAATGCTCATTGGAAAACAGAAGATGGAGAGATGTATGAACTCACACAAGATGCTACTTGCGATTATAGACTTTGGCAAAACTCTTTAGCCAAATATGGAAAATGGTTCAGCCATAAAGAGGTAAGAGAACTTTTAACGCAAGAGAGTATAGAAGTGGAACTACTGAGTAAAAAGTATGGAAAAAAACTTTA
>JALUWV010000038.1 GCA_027019335.1 Sulfurimonas sp.
TGAGTACTCTATCGTGAAATTGTTCAAAAGACTCTTTTTTGTTTTTAAGTTTTTTATACTCAAGTGCAAGTGTTTCAACATAATAATGTGCAAAACGTAATGGTGCAGACTTGATAACCGTATAACCATTATGCCCATCACTCACTACTTTTCCAGCAAGACTGATATGTACCCCATCTTCTGTTTTTCCATCAACCTTTGCCTTACAGCCCTCAAATCCAATGTCGGCTATCTCATGGGTACCACACCCTTTAACACAGGCTGACCAGTACATTCTGATTTTTCCAGATTCTAAAGGTACTGCTTTACTGAGGTACTCAGACATTGCAATCGCATCGCGTTTGTTCTCAATAACACCAAAACTACAATGTTCTGTTCCTGCACAAGCGATAAGATTGTTAAAGTAAGGGGTGTTGACACTTTTAAATCGAGTAAAGAAAGCTTCTTCTAAAAGTTTTTGTGGCTCTTTTACACCGAGAATATAAAGGTTTTGTTCCACACTAAAACGGACTTGAGCATTACCATACTCTTTACTTAGTCTTGCAACTTCTATCATCTCTGTTCCTGAAAAAATCCCAGAAGGTACGACAATTTGTACTCCAAAAGTACCATCTCTGAGTTGGATCTTTCCACTTTGTGTGTCATATGCATTGAGGCTAGTAAGTGTTTCACCTGATGTTTGAAAATCTACTTGTGCTTGTTCTCTGATAGCACTTGTGATAGTCTCCATTCCAGCGGCTTCTATGAGAAAATGGAGTCTATTTTTGTTTCTATTATCTCTAAAACCATACTCTTTAAAGATATGAATGAGGGCATCATAAGCACGCAGCACTTCATCTTCATTTTTTAAGAACATATCTGCATCTTTTGCGATGCGACCAACACGACCCCCGAGAAAAAGGTTATAGCCGTAAATTCCCTCTTTTTGTGCAAGCACAAAACAGCAGTCATGCCCAAAAATATTACATCTATTTGCTGTAGAACCCGTGATGGCTGTGTTAAACTTTCGAGGGAGTGTTGAAATCCAATCTGGATTAAAAAGAAACTGCTCCTGAATCTTTTGTAAGAGTCCAAAAGAGGGAAGAATATTATCAAATCCATCTGCATCAAAAGGGTCTGTGACGATATTTCTAAAGTTATCGACTCCTGTTTGGTAAGAGTTTAAATCAACACTCTCAAGGCGTTTTAAAATGTCAGGAATATCTTCGATGTTTAAGTAGCGAAACTCGATTTGCGCACGTGTAGTAATGTCTATATAGTCTTTTCCATACTCTTTTGCAATTTCACCGAGTGTTTGTGCTTGTGTTGCGCTAAGGTGTCCACCAGCAACACGAACACGCATCATAAATTGTTTTGGTGTGAGGGAATCTTTATCGTAAATCCCAAAACATTTTAAAAAGTATTTTTTATCTTCATCAGGAATACTATCATAGCCCTCTTTCGCATAGGTTTCTATCTGAGTAAATGCATCCATTGGATTTTTAAGATTCTTAACTTTTTCAATTTTATTTTGTTTCTTGTTTCTTGCTTCAAATACTTCTTCTAATTTTTCCATTCGTTTTACGCTCCAAATTTTGGTAGTTTATCATGTAGTTTTACAACATCGCCAATAACGATAAGTGCAGGTCTTTGTGCATCTTTGCAAAGAGTATCTAGCTCTTGAAGTGTGCCTATGCGTACACTTTGGTTTTCTCTGGAGGCATTGGAGATAACTGCAATATCTTTTTGCATATTTACACCAAGATTACTCGCACATTTTTTTATCTCTTTCGCGCGAGAAATTCCCATGAGAACAACAATGGTATGGTTGTCATACTTGAGCATTGGTATCCACTCTAAATTAACTCGATTGCCTGCAAGGTGTGCGGAGACGATGGACATATTGGTTGCATATCCTCGTGCTGTTGGGGCTATTCCTGCAAGAAGAGGGGCTGCAAGTGCAGAAGAAATCCCAGGAATCACTTCTACACTGATGCCTGCTTCAACCATAGAGAGAGCTTCTTCACTCCCTCTACCAAAGATATAAGGGTCTCCACTTTTAAGACGTGCTATTGTTAAACCCTTATTTGCATACTCTTTAAGCTGTGCATTTATCTCTTCTTGTTTTACGGAATGAAACCCTTTTTGTTTGCCTACAAAAATTTGTTCAGTTGTTGAAGGAATAATATCTTTAATCTCTTGCGCAATGAGATGATCAACAAAGACGACATCAACATTTTGGATGACTTTGTAAGCCTTCATTGTGAGTAAATCGACATCACCCGTCCCACATCCAACTAAATAAACTTTACTCTCTGTTTGCATCTTGTATGCTCCTCTATTTATGAATGTAATTATAGTGGATTTATAGAGTATGAAGCAAGTTTTATGCTTATTAATTAATCAACAATGGTGTTTTTAATAACTAAATAGCTGAAATCCCAATCATCTTTAGCGGTTGGGCTGAAAGCTATAAGGCTTTAGCCTTGATTTTGTTATATAATTGTATAAAGATTAAACCAATAAAGAGCTATAAGTGTTAAAAGCTATGAAATATCGTATATATCCAACTTCAACACAAATAACCCTTATTGAAAAACATTTTGGTTCTACAAGATTCTTATATAACTACTTTTTAGATTACCGACAAAAAGAGTATGCAAAAGGTAATAAAAAAGTATCTTACAATATAACTCAAGCTGAACTAACTAAGCTAAAAAAACTTGAAGAGTATAAATGGCTTAATGAGTGCGGAAGTCAATCTTTACAAATGGCATTAAGAAGTTTAGATAATGCTTTTGGTAAGTTTTTCAAAAAACAAGGCGGTTATCCTAAATTCAAATCAAAAAAACATACTCATCAAAGCTTCACAGCTCCTCAGAATATCAAGGTAGCTAACAATAGAGTATATCTACCAAAGTTCACAAAAGATGGCTTAAAAGTAAAACTCCATCGTGATATACCAAAGGAAGCAACTCTAAAACAAGCAACTATATCACGACAAAACAATCAATACTTCATAAGTATTCTAATAGATGATAATATATCTATACCTAAGCCTACAAAAGCTAAAACAGCAGTAGGCTTAGATATGGGTATAACTCATCATATAATTACAAGTGGTGGTGTTAAATATCCAAATAATAGACACTATAATAAATCTCAAAAGAAGTTACTAAAACTTCAAAGAAGATTATCAAAAAAACAAAAAGGTTCTAACAATAGACAAAAAGCAAAACTAAGAGTACAAAAACTTCATACTAAAGTTACAAACCAAAGAAAAGACAATCTTCATAAAATATCAAATGAGATAACCAATCAATACGATATTATCTGTCTTGAAACTTTATCAGTAGCAAATATGATGAAAAACCATAAACTAGCTAAATCAATAGCTGACGTAGCTTGGAGCGAGTTTATGCGACAATTAGAGTATAAAGCTAGCTGGAGAGGTAAAACTATTATCAAAATAGATAAATGGTTTCCATCTTCTCAAATATGCTCATATTGTGGTGCAAGTACAGGCAAAAAACTTCTAAATATAAGAGAGTTTGACTGTCCGCATTGCAAGAAAAAAGGCATAGATAGAGATATAAATGCAGCAGTCAATATAAAAAACTATGGCTTAGGTCAAGTTGATAATAGAAATACGGTAGGAACTATCGGAATATAAGCTTGTGGAGTGTCCTCTTTCGGGGTTGCAACTTTTGTAACTAGATATGATACTATGAAGCAAGAAGCCCAATCGTCTAAACTTGTTTAGCGGTTGGGTAGTTCACTCTTCATAAACAACACAAGTACCCGCCAGTAAGTCATGTAGACTGCGTTTATCTTTTCTAAATGCAACTAAAACAAAGCCAAATCCAAGTAAAAAAGTAGAGGGAATATAGCCTAAAGAACGGGTAATAGCTTGTTTATTGGTAATATCTTCAAAGTTTTCTGTATCCACGATTTTAATATGAACAAATCGTTTCCCCGGTGTTGCTCCTCGCCATTTTTTCCAAAAGAGTAATGTTGTTAGGAAGAGTGAAAGTTCAAAAAGGAGTTCCCATTTGAATGAGGTTTGTGGTTGTGTGTCAAGTGCATGGGCATTGCCACTCATTGCCATTTGTATGTTGTCTTGATATTGTGCAAAATCAAACCAGTTGCCATCGCTGAGAAAGTAAACAAGGATGCCAACTGGAAGTGCGAGAAAAAGGGTGTCTAAAAAAGAAGCAACAAAGCGAATCCAAAATCCTGCATATATTACTTCTTTCATTGTTTATTTAGACATGGTAGTTTGGAGCTTCTTGTGTGATGATAACATCATGGACATGACTCTCTTTGAGTCCTGCTGCTGTTATTTGCACAAATTCTGCTTTGTCCCAGAACATTTCTATTGTTTCACTTCCACAATAACCCATAGAAGAACGTAGACCGCCCATCATTTGATGTACGATACCTGCGATTGAACCTCTAAATGGTACACGACCTTCAATCCCTTCTGGAACAAGTTTATCAGCTGCTGTTCCTTCTTGGAAGTATCTATCTGTTGAACCTTTTTGCATGGCTCCTATACTTCCCATACCACGGTATGATTTGTATTGGCGCCCTTGGAACATGATAGTTTCACCTGGAGACTCTTCTGTTCCAGCAAGGAGTGAACCAGCCATGATACAACTTGCTCCAACAGCCAATGCTTTTGCAATATCGCCAGAGTATTTGATACCTCCATCAGCGATAACAGGTACACCATGTGGACGAGCAGCTTCAGCACACTCATCTATGGCAGAAATCTGTGGTACACCAACACCTGCAACAATTCTTGTCGTACAGATACTTCCTGGACCAATCCCAACTTTAACAGCATCAACACCTGCTTCTATGAGAGATTCTACTGCCTCTTTTGTTGCTATATTTCCAGCGATAACATCAACTTCCATTGTCTCTTTGATTTTCTTCACGGTATCTATGATACCTTTAGAGTGACCATGTGCAGAGTCAAGGACTAAGACATCACAACCAGCATCAACAAGTGCTTTTGCACGGTCAATTTGACCTACACCGATGGCAGCACCAACAACAAGACGCCCAAACGCATCTTTGTTAGAGTGAGGATACTCAATGCGTTTTTTGATGTCTTTGATAGTTACAAGACCTTTTAAAAAGCCTTCTTCATCGATAATAGGCAGTTTTTCTATCTTGTTTTTGTGCATGATATCGCCTGCAGCATCAAGACTAATGCCTTTTTCTGCAGTGATGAGTGGCATCTGTGTCATCGCATCTTTTGCTAGTTTACGCATATCTTTTTCAAAGCGCATATCACGATTTGTTAAAATTCCTAAAAGTTTGTTATGTTCATTGACAACAGGAACTCCTGAGATTTTATACTCATTCATAAGTTTTTCTGCATCTGCTAAAGTAGCATCAGGATAAACATATATAGGATCGATAATAATCCCACTTTCACTTTTCTTCACTTTTTTTACTTGCTTACATTGTGTCGGAATATCCATATTTTTATGAATAATTCCAATCCCACCAAGTCGTGCCATAGCAATAGCTGCACGGTACTCAGTAACGGTATCCATGGCCGCGGAAACCATAGGGATTTTAAGTGTAATGTTTTTTGTGAGTTTTGTCTCTAGTGATACTTCTTTTGGAAGAACTTCAGAATATTGTGGTACTAAAAGTACATCTTCAAATGTGAGGGCTTTTTTACGTATTCTCATGGGCATCCTTTATAATTTCTCGATTATACACTTTTTGGGGTTAAAAAATGGTTAAAAAGTTATTTATAAGGAATAAATTAACAAATCTACGATACAATCAAATAACAAAAATTTATAAATAGAGATAATAACTTATGCAACTGCCTAAAATACTAATAGTTGATGATTTAAAAACTAATATTCTTGCTTTGAGCATGATTTTAAAGAAAGTGGATGCGGAGATTATCACTGCTCAGTCAGGAAATGAAGCTTTAACAAAAGTATTGGAGCATGATATTTCCATAATTTTGCTTGATGTCAATATGCCTGAAATGGATGGTTTTGAAGTTGCTGAATTTTTAAAAGAAGATGAAGAGACAAAACATATCCCGATTATCTTTGTTACTGCAATGGACAGGCATGATGGTAACAGTCGAAAAGGGTATGTCTCCGGTGCGGTTGATTTTATCTATAAACCTATTGACTCTTTTATATTACTTTCTAAGGTAAATGTATTTTTAGACCTCTGGAAACTACGTGCTGGTTTGAAACTTGAGGTAGAAGAGCGAAAGAAAAACGAAGAGAAAGTGCGGTATCTTTCTGGTAATGACTTACTCACAGGCTTATGTAACCGAAGATCATTTCACGAACGACTCCAAAGTGAGATAACGAGAGCTTCGCGTTCGCATGAAAAATTTGCACTTTTGTTTTTAGATTTGGATGGATTTAAGAAGATTAATGACTCTTTGGGACATGAAGCAGGAGACTTTTTGCTCAAAGAATTATCGGCACTTTTTAAGAAAACTTTACGAAATTCTGACCTTATAGGTCGCTATGGTGGGGATGAATTTGTTGTTTTGTTAGGAAATATAAAAGACAAATACAGCATTTTACAAAAACTTGAAGAACTTATAGCGATAGCTTCTCAAGAGTTTCATTATGAGACACATATAATGAAAGTAAGTGCGAGCATAGGTGTCGCACTGTACCCTGAACATGCAGTGGTAGATACTAAACTACTGAGTTATGCAGATACTGCAATGTATTTAGCAAAAGATGAAGGAAAAAATCGTTTTTGTTTTTACACGCAAGAACTCAATGAAAAGTTTAAACGCCAACTACTTTTAGATAAACATCTCCAAACTGCACTCCAAAATAATGAATTTGAACTCTACTTTCAGCCTGTAATTGACTTACAAAATCTCAAAGTTGTAGGTGCTGAATCTTTAATCCGATGGCAAAAAAACAAAACACTTGGCTTTGTTTCTCCTGAAGAGTTTATAGGAATTACTGAATCCAATGGACTTATATATAGTATAGGCTTATGGGTTTTAGAAGAGACACTTAAACTCCTTGATGCCCATCCTCATCTTTATATGGCTATCAATGCTTCAAGTCTGCAGTTTATGAACAATCAACTCTATGATAGACTCAAAGAAAATGTCGAGAGTGGTCGCCTTGACCCTGCACATTTAGAGATAGAGATTACTGAACGATTGCTTTTAGATAATGTGCACTCCTCAGAAAATCGTTTACTTGACATCAGTAAACTTGGTTTTTCACTTTCCATAGATGATTTTGGAACGGGGTACTCTTCTTTGAGTTATTTAAAAAGTTGTCCTGTAAGTACTGTCAAGATAGATAAATCTTTTGTTTCTACAATTCCTGATAGTTCTGATGAGGCACTTTGTAATGCTATTATCGCGATGGCTTCAGCACTCCACCTTAAAGTGATTGCAGAAGGAATAGAAACAGAGGAGCAAAAAGCTTTTCTACGTGATTCTGGATGTGATTTTTGTCAGGGCTATTACTACTCAAGACCTTTGCCAAAAGAAGAATTTTTAGCCTTTGTTGTAAAAGGGCTTGACTCATGACTATCTCTATCTTATGGCGTTTAACAGCAAGCTTTTTAGTTTTAATTTTTTTTAGTATGCTGATTGGATACAAAAGTATCACTGCAATGCAAGCTTTACAGATGGAAACAACAAGTATCTATGAGCATCCCTTTGTTTTTGCAAAAACAAGTAGAGATGTACATGTTCGGATTCAAAAAATAACAATTCTTTTACATAAAGTGATAGATAAGCATAATGTTTCAGAACTGATACATACCGAATCAGAAATTTCTCTCATTCTTGAGGAGATAAAGCAAGAGCATGCTCTCTTAAAAAAAGCTTTAATAGGAGAAAAAGTTTCTTTTAGTGCGTATCTAGCAACCTTTGATGATTTTGAAAAGAGTTTGTATGAAACTTTAGGGTTCCTAAAACTAGAAAACAATGAAGCAGCACAAAAAATTTATATGAAAAAATATATAAAATACGAAAAGCGATTATTGTTAAATATTACTGCGCTAGAAGAACATGCGGATGAAAATGCACAAATCTTAGAGCAAGCAGGTGTAAAGAATGTACAAAAGAACATACAAGAGTTTGAAATACTTTTAGTCATTGTAAGTTTCTTAGGAGTTGCATTTTCATTTTTTACTTATGTACATTATATTCGTCCTATCCGTAAATTTCGTGATTTAATCGAAAGAATATCTTTAGGGGAGACTTCTCAACATATAGATGGTTTGGATAAAAAAGATGAGATGGGAGATATTGCTCGCTCTATAAAAATACTCAATGAACATATCGATAAGATAGTCAAACATACGGATGCCATTGCACATGGTAATTATAGTGTCGAGTTAGAACAAAGTTCGAAAGAGGATAAGCTTGTCGAATCTATTCAAATGATGACAAAAAATCTTAAAGAAAATTTTAGAGAAAATGAAAAGCATAGCTGGATACAAGGTGGAAAGAATGCTATTGCCGATGTCTTACGTGAAAATCAAAGTAAAGAGGTCTTAGGCGATAGAATTTTAACTGTTCTTGCTGCCGTTACATCGGCTCAAGTTGGGGTACTATACCTTTATGAAAATGAAAAACTTCTTCAAAAAAATAAGTATGCTTATGTAGATAATGAAGCTGATATGAAAAGGGACTATACTTTGGGTGAAGGCATTGTTGGGGAGGCTGCACGAAAAGAGACTATTAGCATTATCGAAGAGATTCCACAAAATTATATGCAAATTCAATCAGCCTTAGGTAAATGTACTCCTAATCGTTTAGTGCTTGTACCATTTCACTTTAATGGTGAACTCAAAGGGCTTATAGAACTTGGGTATTTTGGAGAAGTAGCACCACGAGTCATAGAACTCATAGATGAAATTACAGAGTATCTCGGCATTGCATACGATAATATAGACTCTAAAATCAAGATAAAAAGAGCATTGGAACAAGAACAAGCAACATCAGAAGAGTTACAAGCACAAGAAGAGGAGTTGCGTGTAAGTAATGAAAGACTGATACAACACGGGACAATGCTCAAAAAGCAAAAAGAGAACTTAGAAAAAACAAGTACAGAGTTGGCACAAAAAGCGGTTGACCTTGAACTCGCTAGTAAATACAAGTCAGAATTTTTAGCGAATATGAGCCATGAGTTACGAACACCTCTAAACTCTTTACTTATCTTATCACACTCTTTAGCTGAAAATGAATCTAAAAGTATGAGTGCAGATGAACTTGAATCAGCAAAAGTTATCCATGAAAGTGGCGAGCATTTACTCTCTTTGATTAATGATATTTTAGATATATCTAAAGTAGAGGCGGGTCAAATGCTTGTAAATGAAGATAATGTAACATCAACAGAACTTGTAAGAAGTATGGATAAACGTTTTGCACACATGGCAGAAGAAAAAGGTATATTTTATAAAAGTGAACTGAGTGAAGATTTTCCAAAAGTCTTTTTGGGTGATAGAGTTAAACTTGGTCAAATTATTAGTAATTTTATATCTAATGCCTTGAAGTTTACCCAAGAGGGTGGGGTTACTTTTAAAGGAAAAGTTGTTGGTGAAAAACTTTACTTTGAAGTGCATGATAGTGGTATAGGAATACCTATGAAGAAGCAAAAGTTGATTTTTGAGTCTTTTCAGCAAGCAGATGGTTCAACAAGTAGAAATTTTGGAGGTACTGGTCTTGGACTCTCAATAGCCTTGAGTTTTACAAAACTTTTAGGTGGGGAGATAGAGCTTCATAGTAAAGAGGGTAAAGGGAGTACTTTTATCTGTATATTACCTTTAAAATCTGGAAAAAATGCACAGATAGATAGAAATGATTTTGAAGAAAAAGAGGCTCCATTTATGGATGATAGAAATAGCATTGATGCTAAAAAATCACTTTTTTTGATTATTGAAGATGATGATAAATTTAGTGAAATTCTCTATAAACAGATTCATACTCGAGGGGATCAGGCGATTGTAGCAAGTGATGGTGAAACAGGTGTTATCTTAGCAAACAGATATAAACCTAATGGTATTATACTTGATTATATGCTCCCTGGTTTAGATGGTCATGATGTCTTAAAACTGCTAAAAGAAGATGAAACTACACAAGAAATTCCTGTGCATGTGTTGAGTGCTTTGCATGATTTAGCGGATATGAAAGAACTCGGTGCAAGTGGACAAGATGCAAAGCCGATTTCAAAGAAAAAAATAGATGCCCTTTTAGATGGATTACGTGCGAGTCATGTGGTTGAAAAAATGAGTATATTTACAAATCAAGTAAAAAATGAGGCATTGAGTGGTACTGAAAATGAAAAAAATGTTTTAGAAGGGAAAAAGATACTCTTAGTCGATGATGATATGAGAAATACATACTCTTTAGCAAAAGTATTTCGAGGGAGAGGTTTAGAAGTTTCTATCGCTCCAAGTGGTGAAAAAGCTTTAAATATTCTCTCTGAACATACAGATATAGATGTGATTTTAATGGATATTATGATGCCTCAAATGGATGGAAATGAAGTCACTCGTCTTATCCGTGCAATGGATACATACGCAGAGGTTCCTATCTTAGCTGTGACGGCAAGTGCTATGAAAGGAGATAAAGAGAAGTGTTTAGAAGCTGGAGCAAATGACTATATGACTAAGCCAGTGGATATTGAAAAACTTTTTGTTATGATACAAATGTGGCTATAAATGAACAAGTTGTTATCCAAACAAGAGATAAAACAACTAGAAACAGATCTTTTTTTGGATCTTTTATGCCGTATTTATGGGATTGATTTAAAGGACAATACTTCAGCAACACTTGGAAGGCGCTTAGATGCTCTTGTTGCAAAGTATCAAAAAAAGAGCTTGATTGACTTAATGCCTCTTTTGTTGCATGAAAAAAATTTTGATGAGAAAGTGATTGAAGTCATTACTATACAGTACTCCTACCTTTTTAGAAATGCCTTCTTCTTTTCAAGTTTAAGAAAAGAAACTTTCAAACAGCTACAGGGCTTAGAAAAAATCAAGATTTGGATAGCAGGTTGTGCAAATGGTGAAGAAGTCTATTCTCTTCTTATTTTACTGCATGAAGCCAATTTACTAGAAAAAACTACAGTCTATGCAACTGATATAAGTAAACAAGCTTTAGAAAATGCACAATCAGGCATACTCCAAAAAGAGATTAAAAAAGAGGATATTGAAAATTATAACAATGCAGGGGGGAAGTATAGTTTAAGTGATTATTTCTCATTTGCATATTCTAAGTACAAACTCAAAGAAAATCTACTCTCAAATGTAGTCTTTAAAGAGCATAATCTAGCACAAGACAAGGCATTTGTAAAAGCAGATATGATACTCTGTAGAAATGTTATGATTTATTTTAACCATGAACTTCAAGAAAGAGTGATAGAACTTTTTAACAACTCCTTAGTTGATGGTGGATACTTAGGCATTGGAATTGATGAAAGTTTAGAGTTTTTACAGAGTGCAAGTGCATATAAGCAGATAAGTTATGATGCAAATATTTTTCAAAAAGCGCTACTTTAGTTTCCTAAAGCAGCCTCTAAAGAGAGTGAACCATCAAAGAGTGTTTGTTCATCATAGGCTTTTGCGATAAGTTGTAGACCCACCGGCATGCCATCTGCATTTTTCATGATAGGGAGTGAAAGGGCAGGGAGTCCAGCAAGATTTACAGAGATAGTATAAATATCACTCAAGTACATATCCATAGGATTTTCAAGTTCACCAAATTTGTTGGCAACAGTTGGAGAAACAGGAGATAAAATCAAATCAACACTCTCAAAGATTTTTGCATACTCTTCTTTGATGATATTACGAGTTTTTTGTGCTTTGACATAATATGCTTCATAATACCCACTAGATAGGACAAAATTTCCAAGCATAATACGGCGTTTGACTTCATCGCCAAAGCCTTCACTTCTTGTGTTAATGAAAGTCTCTTGAAGATTTTTCCCTTCTACTCTGTTTCCATAGCGAATACCATCGTAACGTGCAAGGTTTGTCGCTGCTTCCGCTGTGGCTGTAATGTAGTAAGCCGAAATGTCTAGCTTTGCATCTATCATCTCTTTTTCTACGATGGTATGCCCTGCATTTTTCAATGCCTCTATAGCTTTGGCATAAGCATCTTTAACATCTTGACTTGCGTTTTCTATGTAACTAGGAATAGTTGCGATAGTGAGTTTTCTTGATGCATCAAGATTTGGGGTAACCTTATCATCTTTTTGAGCATTTGTAGAGTCTTTTGTATCACTCCCACTGATGATGTCATAGAGGATAGCAGCATCTTCTACATTTTGTGTCATTGGACCAATTTGGTCAAGACTCGAAGCATAGGCTCCTAAACCATAACGAGAGACTCTTCCATAAGTGGGTTTCATCCCAACAATCCCACAAAATGCAGCAGGCTGACGGATACTTCCACCCGTGTCACTCCCAAGTGCAGCGATGGCAAGTCCTGCCCCTACAGCAGCAGCACTTCCACCACTACTCCCACCAGGAACACAATCAGCATTGTGCGGATTGAGTGTTTTACCATAAAAGCTAGACTCAGTCGTAGACCCCATAGCAAATTCATCCATATTAGTACGACCAAAAGGAGAAAGTCCTGCTGCACTCATTTTTTCAACAACAGTTGCATTATAAGGAGCAATATACCCTTGAAGGATGTTTGAAGCAGCTGTAACCGACCAATCTTTGACTTGAATATTATCTTTAATGGCGATAGGCACACCTTCACCAACATTCTTTACATCTATATAAGCATTCAATTCATGCTTTGCTTCTATCTGTTTTTGTAAATCTTGTTTGAAAGTTTCTAGTTCTTCTTTACTCAATGTGAGGGCTTCTTTTAATGTAATCACTCAAATTCCTATCTCTAAATTTCTGCACTATTATAGCCAAAAAATCATAAAACAGTATGAGAGTCATAGTAGAAATTTAATTTTTTTAGATACAATTTCATCTCAATAATTTATAAAAAAAGGCTTTACAATGAACTTTTTAGATGTTAAAACAGATTATGCTTTTAAAAAAGTTTTTGGAAGTGAAACGAGTAAAAAAATACTCATAAGTTTTTTAAATGCACTCGTATATGATCAAAAGAAAATTAAAATCAAAGACCTTACAATTGTAGATCCTTATAATATTCCTATGGTAAAAGGTGTAAAAGACACTTTTGTTGATGTAAAAGCACTCCTCGATGATGATACAAAGGTTATTATTGAAATGCAAGTACTTAATCACAGTGGATTTGAAAAAAGAGTTTTGTATAATGCTGCAAAAAACTACTCAATTCAGCTCAATAAAGCAGAAGATTACCATCTACTCAATCCTGTCATAGCTTTAAGTATTGTTGATTTTACGATGTTTGAAAATAGTGAAAATGTTGTAAACAGTTTTAAACTTTTAGAAAAAGAGCAACTTATTGAGTATAGCGATGATATTGAACTTATATTTGTAGAGTTGCCAAAATTTCAAAAAGAGTTGTCCCAACTTCAAAACATCAAAGAGCAATGGATATACTTTATGAAAAATGCGGGAAGTTTAGAATATATCCCTAAAGATTTAGATATCCACATAAAACAAGCACTTGAAAGTGCCAATGAAGCCAACCTCACAAAAGATGAGTTAGAAGCACAACATAAAAGAAAAGAGTTTATATCTGTTCAAAGACTTGCCATCATGAAAGCTAAAAATGATGGAATTGAACAAGG
>JALUWV010000039.1 GCA_027019335.1 Sulfurimonas sp.
CAATTTGATTGGCTCTCTGCTGAAGATGTTATTGTCCACTCTTCTAACATTGGTATCGCACAACTTGCACAAAAGATGAGTGGCTTTGAGTTTCATGAAGGACTTCTCAAGTTTGGACTCACACAAACTTCTACTCCTGATTTAGTCTATGAAAAAACAGGTTCGATTCCAAGTCCAAAACGATTAGATAACATTATATACAAAGCGACTACCTCGTATGGCTATAGTATACGAGCAAATCTTATGCAACTCCTCCGTGCTTACAGCGCTTTTAACAATAACGGCGATATGGTTTCGCCCAAGATTGTAAAAAGCCTTATTGATGAATTTGGACGAGAAAAGCCTACGCCTTATGAAGAGAGTGTGCATGTAATCTCAAGTGCAACAGCGGCACAAATGCAACGCATCTTAATAAAAACAGTCAACGAGGGAACAGGAACAAAAACAATTACACCAGGATTAGCTGTGGGAGGCAAAACAGGAACAGCGTATCTCGTTGAAAATGGACAATATGTTCGTAAATACAACACCTCTTTTATTGGCTTTGCAAATGACAAAAAGCATAAGTATTCTATCGCCGTGACAGTCATACAACCAGGAAAAAAACATTTTGCTTCGCAGACTGCTGTGCCTACTTTTAAAAAGGCAATAGATATTTTAATTGAAGAGAAGTATCTACAACCAGAGATTGTCGAGCAAACGAGTTCTCCCCACAAGAGCCTCCACTAAAACAATAGTATTTCCTATCTCTACCTCTTGGAGTAATTCAAAATTTCTATTTAAAATCTCTACATAGCTTATCTCTAAAGGCGCTAAAGTATTTCGCATTGCGTTTTTTATTTCACTACTGACAAAGTTTTTTTGCATCACAAGTTGGGTTGCCATTTTTAATGATTTTGAGATTTTTAAGGCTTCTTGATGTTCTTCTTGACTCAGGTAGACATTGCGACTACTCATCGCAAGTCCATCACTCTCTCGCACGGTATCCACAGGAACAATTTCTACACTCATATAGAAGTTTTGTACCATTAAAGTAATGAGGTGTAACTGTTGTGCATCTTTTTTTCCAAAGTAAGCTTTTGTGGGTTGTACGATGTTGAGGAGTTTCATAACCACTTGTAGTACTCCTGAGAAATGTCCTGGTCTTGAAGTGCCTTCTAAGACATAGCCTCTTACATTGGGAGCTTGAAGAGTGACTTCATCTACACCGTACATCCCCTCTGCGTTTGGCATAAAGAGTAAATCCACTCCTGCAAGTTCACAGATTTTTTTATCGGCTGCATCTTTTTTAGGGTAGGAGTCTAAATCTTCCCCTTGTAAAAACTGCGTAGGATTAACAAAAATGGAAACAACTACAAAATCATTTTCTTCTTTTGCTTTTTTTATGAGGGAGAGATGTCCTTCATGCAAAGCACCCATAGTTGGAACAAAGCCAATTCTCATTGGAACAGTTTTTAAATACTCTTTTACCTCGAAAGGATTCGCAATAATCTTCATATTAAGCCCTATTTTTATATAATGGCAATTATACTACATTGGACTTGATTTATGGATAACTACGAATACACAGAACTACTCAAAAACCTTACCATTAAAATGCAAAATATTGCTGGTGTCGTGGAGCCTGACAAAATTACTACACGCCTTGAAGCGATAGAGAAGCTTGAAAATGAGCAAGAGTTTTGGAACGATGCTGCAAATGCTGCGAAGATTCAAAAAGAGAAAACACAACTCACACGAAAACTCAACAAGTACACCATTGCACAAGACGCTGTCAATGATGCAAGTGAACTCTACGAAATGGCAAAAGAGGAAGGCGATGAAGAGTCTATAGAAGCCCTTTTTGCAGACGCACCCACACTCGAAGAGCAGACAAGAGCGATGGAGATTGAAGTGCTTTTAAGTGGGGAGAGCGATGCAAACAATGCCATCCTTTCCATTCACCCCGGTGCGGGAGGGACGGAGAGTCAAGACTGGGCGGAGATGCTCCTACGCATGTATAAAAACTGGGCAAATAAACGCAACTTTACAGTAGAAGTGCTTGATTACCAAAATGGGGATGAAGCAGGGATTAAAGATGTTTCTATTTTAGTCAAAGGAGAGAATGCCTATGGCTACCTCAAAGTCGAAAATGGTATCCACAGACTCGTACGTATTAGCCCTTTTGATTCCAATGCAAAACGCCATACCTCTTTTAGTTCAGTGATGGTTTCTCCTGAAATTGACGATGACATTAACATCACAATAGAAGATAAAGACATCCGTATAGACACCTACCGTTCAAGTGGTGCAGGGGGACAGCATGTCAACAAAACAGAATCTGCCATCCGACTCACACATATAGAAACTGGTGTCGTCGTACAGTGTCAAAATGACAGAAGTCAGCATAAAAACAAAGCAACGGCTATGAAAATGCTTAAATCGCGTTTGTATGAGCTTGAACTTGAAGAGCAAAAGGCAAAAGAAGCAGGAATAGCTAAGAGTGAGATTGGTTGGGGGCACCAGATTCGCTCCTATGTCATGCAACCCTACCAACAAGTCAAAGACACCCGTAGTAACGAAGCCTATTCTAACATTTCAGGCATACTTGATGGAGATATAGATGCAATGATAGAGGGTGTACTTATATCTATGAATCGAGTCTAATGTGAATCTCATAAAAGAGTTTTTACTTGAAGATAAGTGTTCCTACCTAGAAAATAAAAAGCAGTCTATGCACTATAAGATTATAGATAATGCTTCCGCAGAAGATTGTCATACTTTTATAGAGAGGGGTTTTCGTCGTTTTGGAAAAATGTATTTTCGCCCTATTTGCACTGAGTGCAATGAGTGCCAAAGCATAAAAATAGATGCACAAAACTATGTTTTTTCAAAATCAGCGAAACGTATTCTCAAAAAAGGAAAACAGTTTTCAATCCATACACAATCCCCTAGCCTCTCTCAAGAACACTTAGCACTTTTTGAAAAATATCATCTTTATATGAAAGAAAAAAAATCGTGGGAACATAGTACTACAACGCCAGAGCATTACTACCAATCTTTTATAAGTGGGCATAGTGATTTTGGCTATGAAGTCTTGTATTTTGACAAAGAGAAGCTTATTGGGGTTGATTTGATAGATATACTCAAAGAGGGTATCTCTTCGATTTATTTTTATTATGACCCTGAGTATGCAAGTTATTCGCTTGGGAAGCTCTCTTTGTATCGTCAAATTGAGTATGCAAAAGCACATGAGAAAAAGTGGATTTATCTAGGGTACTATGTAGAAGATTGCCCTTCTCTCTCTTATAAGGCAGAGTATAAACCCTATCTTACTTTAAAGGGAAGACCAACAGAGTATGAGAGTTTTCAATGGCACTACTGAAAAAGTGCCTTCTGTTTCTCTTTTTGTATTTCTAATTTTTTAAGCTTCACTTCTGCATCCAATTTTTTTTCTAATTTCTTTTGATCATAAATGTCTTGTTCTCGAATACGGTGGATTTTTTCTTTCTCTTTTTGCTTCTTATACTTGGCATACTGCCCACTCTTTTTTCTGCTTTTTGCAAGTTTTTTATCTTTATCTAAACAGCCTTCTATGACATCTGTCACATTAATATCTTCATGATGGCTATAATAATAACGCAAAATTTCATTTTTATGTTTTTTTGTATCTATTAAACCGCTATTGACAAGTTGTGCAAAAAGTGTGCTGTCCTCGTTTTCTAAAGCTTGGCGAAAAGTTGTGTTGGCACTCCGAACAAACGCATCATTTTTCTTTGACAATGCTCTTAAATCTTGTAAATACTCTTTTTTATCTACAGAAGTATCGCCATTTTCAATAGCAAAGCCCATTTTTTTGGTTGCTTCGATTTTTAAGAGATAGGTATCAATATCTTTATATTGTGGCTCATAACAAGCAATTGAGCGTAGGTTTTGTATACTTTTTGCATTATTATAAAGAACGTCGCCAAGTGCGGCATAAACAATAGGATTAGCGGCTGATAATAATGTAGAAAATATAAATAAAAGAGTTAGTTTGAGCATCTTTTAACCTTTATATAGAGGGCTTACTCTCCAAAGAGAGTATTAACCGTTACGTTTTTTCTGAATTTCTTCAGATACATTTTTAGGAACTTCTTCATAATGATCGAATTCCATAGCATATGTTGCACGCCCTTGTGTTGCTGAACGTAAGTCAGTTGAGTAACCAAACATTTCAGATAATGGTACAAATGCATCAACAATTTTGTTTCCAGCACGGTCACCCATGTTGTTCACTTGTCCACGACGACGATTTAAGTCACCGATAACATCACCCATATAATCTTCAGGAACTTCTACTTCCACTTTCATCATTGGCTCTAAGATAGAAGGTCTTGCTTTACGACAAGCTTCTTTAAATCCCATTGAAGCAGCAAGTTTAAACGCCATCTCATTTGAATCCACATCATGGTAAGAACCATCATAAAGTGTAACTTCAACATCTTCCATTGGGTAACCAGCAAGAACACCTGCACCCATAGCTTCAGAACACCCTTTTTCAACTGCAGGAATAAATTCACGAGGAACTGATCCACCTTTAATAGCATTGTTGAAAACGAAACCTGTATCAGGCTCACCTGGCTTCACTTTGAGGTAAACATGACCATACTGACCACGACCACCAGATTGTTTTGCATACTTATACTCTTGATCAACAGCATCTTTAATAGACTCACGGTAAGAAACTTGTGGCGCACCAACTTCAGCCTCAACACTAAACTCACGACGCATTCTATCTACAAGAATTTCAAGGTGAAGTTCACCCATTCCAGAGATAATAGTTTGACCCGTTTCTTCATCAGTATTTACTCTAAAAGATGGATCTTCAGCTGCTAGTTTACCAAGTGCAATACCCATTTTTTCTTGATCGGCTTTTGTTTTTGGCTCAACAGCAACAGAGATAACTGGATCTGGGAAATCCATTCTCTCTAATACAACTTTCTCTTCACCAGTACATAAAGTATCACCAGTAGTTGTTGCTTTCAATCCAACAACTGCACCGATTTCACCTGCATAAATCTCTTTCACTTCTTCACGTTTAATCGCATGCATTTTCACGATACGACCAACACGCTCTTTTTTATCTTTCGTAGAGTTGTGAACGAATGAACCAGATTCTAATGAACCACGGTAAACACGAATAAAAGTAAGAACACCAACAAATGGGTCAGTCATGATTTTAAATGCAAGTGCAGCGAAATCACCATCATCAGTTGAAGGAACAGATACTTCTACCTCTTCATCATCCATAAGTGTACCAACAATTGCTTCTGATTCAATAGGAGATGGAAGGTAAGCAACAACAGCATCAAGAAGTGTTTGTACCCCTTTGTTTTTAAATGCAGTACCTGGAGTCATTGGAACAACAGCCATACCTAAAGTTGCAGCTTTAATTGCAGCAACTACTTCTTCTTCAGCAATCTCTTCACCATCTAAGAATTTTTCAGCAAACTCATCATTGCCTTCAACTTCCGCTAAAGTTTCAAGCATTTTTTCTCTATACTCTTCAGCAATCTCTTGTAATGAATCACGAATCTCTTGCACATGGTAATTTGAACCCATAGCTGCATCTTGATCCCAAACAATCTCTTTCATTGTTACTAAATCTACAACACCCTCAAACTCAGCTTCTGCACCGATAGGAAGTTGAATCGGCATAGGATTCCCTTTAAGACGCTCTTTAATCTGTTTTTCAACTTCATAAAAATCTGCACCAGTTCTGTCCATCTTGTTTACAAAAACAATAGAAGGCACTTTATAACGGTTACGTTGTCTCCACACTGTTTCTGATTGTGGTTGTACACCACCAACAGCACAGAACACTGAAACAGCACCATCAAGAACACGCATAGAACGCTCAACTTCAATAGTAAAGTCAACGTGTCCCGGAGTATCTATAATATTAATCTGCTTTCCAGCCCACTCACAAGTTGTTGCAGCAGAAGTAATTGTAATACCACGTTCTTGCTCTTGTTCCATCCAGTCCATAGTAGCAGCACCATCATGAACCTCACCAATTTTATGCTCAACACCAGTATAGAATAAAATTCTTTCTGTCGTTGTTGTTTTACCTGCATCAATGTGAGCAGCAATACCGATGTTTCTTACGTCATTAAGTTTGTGACTTCTTGCCATGTTTTTGTACCTTGTTAAAATAGTTGAGAGATTACCTCTTTTGTAAATAAAGTGACTTTACTTACAAAAGAGGTTCTTAATTGTTGTGAAGGGGAACAAGTTCCCCTGACATGTAAAAGAGTAGACTTACCAGCGATAGTGAGCAAATGCTTTATTTGCTTCAGCCATTCTATAAGTATCTTCTTTCTTCTTAAATGCACTACCTTTATCAGACGATGCATCCATGAACTCATTTGCTAATCTCTCAGCCATAGTTCTTTCGTTTCTACTTCGAGCTGCGTCAATTAACCATCTAAGGGCTAAAGACTGTTGACGTACCGGGCGTACTTCTACTGGAACTTGATAAGTAGCACCACCAACACGGCGACTTTTTACTTCTATAATAGGTTTAATATTTTCAATAGCTTCATTAAACGTATCAATACCTGATTTTTCACCACGTGAACTGATAATATCAAGTGCACTGTAGATAATTTTTTCAGCTATAGATTTTTTACCATCTAACATAACTTTATTTATAAATTTCGTCAGTATCTTACTTCCATAAACTGGATCTGGCATAACTGGACGAGTGGGAGCTTTTCTTCTTCTCATTTTAAGTT
>JALUWV010000040.1 GCA_027019335.1 Sulfurimonas sp.
CTTATTGTTGGTTAAAGCATTATTATTTGAGTTTATCTATAACACTCTTTTTAGGATATACAAAAGTTGATTTACGTAAAACAGTTACTTCTGTACTTCTTTTTCCATCTGCATTTATTGCATACGCATGGATTGTGATAGGGATAATAGTATCTTTCCTATCATTTGAAACAAGTACTTCTGTTGTTCTGAGTGTAACAATCTTTTTCTTTTTCACACCAGGATTAGCATTGAATGGTTTTGATGGTTTTACAATTTTAATTTTTCCTTCCATTCCTTCTGGTGGAATTATTTCAAAATAAAATTTTAATTTCTCATTTTCAGTATTTTGGAGTAAGAACACATAGGAGTTGTCAACCCTTACTTTCCCCTCTGCAATATGTTTTGTTGAGTACAAACGGTTCTCTTTGTTAATATTTAAAAGCATATGCTCTTTTGTACCACCCATCAATCCAAGAATAATCGCAATTCCTATAAGAAGTGCCGCATAGGCTAAAACTTTTGGACGTAGATATTTTGTTTTTCCTTTTTGATCAATGATTTCAAAATCACTAGACCAAGTCACAAGAGAAGGTTTTCCAAGTTTACCCATAACCGTCGTACACGCATCCACACACTCTAAACAGTTAATACACTCAAGTTGTAAACCTTTACGAATATCAATATGTGTCGGACAAACCGTCACACACGATTCACAAGTCGTACACTCAGCAGCAGGTTCAAAAGCTTGTAAATCTTTTTGTTTCGTAAAGTTTTTATGGTGTGTTTCATCATATATGTCACCCCCTCTATGTGTATTATAAAGAGCCATAACAGTATGCTCATCATAAAGTACTGATTGTACACGAGAGTAAGGGCAAACATATGCACAAAAGTTTTCTTTTAAAAATGCGATGTCATAGACTAAGAAAAGGGCAATAGCAGTCATAGTCCCTATCAGTGTCCAGTGATTAGAATAATCAGCTAAATAGGGGAAAAAATCTTCAGGAGGGACAAAAAACCATAAAAAATCAGCTGCAGCAACAAAAGAGAGGGTAAATGCCATCAACAGAGCGACAGCATGCTTTATCTTATTTTCTGTTTTTGTCATATCTGGTTCTTTTTGCTTGTTCTTAATGCGTTTACGCATTTTAAGAATCTTTGTTTCTATTAAATCACGATAGACAACACGAAAAAGAGTTTGCGGACAAATCCAACCACAAAAAACACGTCCACCAACAACCGTCATTCCAAAAATTGTCAAGAACATAAGCATCAGTAAAAATGGCATCAAATACAACTCTTGCATATCAAATTGTATAAATCCAAGGTGTAGTTTTAGTTTATCAAAACTTAAAAGAAAGAAGTGATTTCCATTGTACGTAATCCATGGCAATACAAGTGTAAATATTGTTGCAAATGTAAACATATAGTAACGTTTATATCGCCACGGCATCGGTATTTTTAAAGATTTTTTCTCTGTACTCATTATTTTTTCTCCATAGTTGGTTTTGGGCAAGCCACACTGTTTATGACATCATCTTCTGCATCTTTTGATGTTTTTTGTACTAAAGATTTAAAAGCAACTTGCTTTAACTCTCTTGAATCTATATAATCTTTTAAAGAGCTTCTGCTTACCTCTAGTAAACGTGCTATTTCACTCACATTCTTTTTTTCTTGAAGATAGTGCAAAATTTCACCTATATATTTGTCAAATTTTGAGTTTGATTGGCTTCCTTTTGGTCGTCCAATAAACTTTTGTGACTCTTCTTCTAGGTCTTGTCGGAGTTGGTCTATCAAACCTAAGGCAAGCATGCCACCACTTTCACGTGTCATTATAACAGATTGTTTTATAAAATGCACATTTATTTCATGTTTAAGTAAACATCGAAACATTTGTACTAAATCTTGTATATTTGTACTCAAAACCCAAACATCACTTACAAGGAGTGTCACACCATTATGTGCCTGAAAGTAGTTTGATACTTCTGGTCTTTGAGATAAAAGCTTGTTTTGGGAAGTATAGTCAATAAATTCATCATCCACGGCAATATTATTTGCAAGTGTATAAGCATTAATGTTTTTTAACTGTTCCCCTGCTGTATCAAACTGTTTATCTGGACGTATATATGCAATAGTCATGACGGACAAACCTCTCTTTTTATTGATTTTCATCACTATTATATCTTTAATTGATGGTTAAAGTCAATACTTTTTATATTATATTCGTCATAATTAAAAATGGTGTTTCATTTTACAGCTCTTTTTATGCTCTCTTTAGATAAAATAACTCCTATACAATTTTAACAAAGAGCCTTAGTTCATGACAACAAAACAATACATACTCCAAACCATTCAAAAGCGTCCTCTCATTATAGACGGGGCGATGGGTACACAGCTCCAGCAACGTGACGATCAAATCCCTCTTGAAGCGTGGGAAGGGAATGAG
>JALUWV010000041.1 GCA_027019335.1 Sulfurimonas sp.
GAAGACAAATGACAGTAATTAGACTTACTCGTATGGGAAGAAAAAAACAACCATTTTATAGAATCGCGGTAACAGATAGCCGTAAACGTAGAGATGGTGGATGGATTGAACTTATTGGTCACTATAACCCAATGACTGAAGATAAAACTTTAGTAATAGATAATGAAAGACTTGACTATTGGTTAAGTACTGGTGCTCAAATGAGCAGCCGTGTGAAAAAAATAACAGGTCGTTAGTAGTGATTTCTGATTTTGTCGCACAATTTGCAAAACTTATTGCTTCAAACCCTGAAGATATAAGAGTTGAAATAAAAGAGGGCGATGAAGTCACAGAAATAGTTCTTTTTGCGAATCAAAACGATATTGGTAAATTGATTGGTAAAAGTGGCAAAATGATTGGTGCTATCAAAACTGTCATCTCTGGTTGTAAAGCTAAAGATGGTGTGAGTTATAGAATTAATGTCGAAGCCATATAAAGAACCTCTCCTTCATATTGCAACTATCGGCAAAACTGTCGGTATCAAGGGCGATATGAAACTGCACATCAAATGCGATTTCCCTGAACAATTTCAAAAAAACGCACGTTTTTTAATCAACAAAAAAGATACAATTACTTTAACTGATGTTGATATAGAGAGAGGTTTAGTAAAGATAAATAATCTGATATATCCTGAAGATTGCAAAAAATATACCAATGCAAAACTCTATACAACATATGAACAAACAAGAAAAGATTGCCATTTAGAAGAGGGCGAGAATTTTTGGTTTGACATAGAGAATTGTGAAGTGTATGAAGATGGTATTTTACTGGGTAAGGTTCATGAGGTCGAACGATTAACGACACATGATTATTTGAGTGTGAAAACAGATGAGAAATTAGTAGAAAAAGGTTTTGCAAGTAATTTTCTGATTCCTTATATCGCTCCTTTTAAAGTAAGTATTGATATAAAGAAAAAAATGATTATTGTCAATGGTGCTATGGATATCTTAGAAGCTTCTTGATGCAATTCACTTTTGTAACACTTTTCTTTAATCTTGTTGAGGGCTATTTTCAGGATTCTATCTTAAAAAGAGCTATTGATAAAGAGCTGATTTCAATTAACGCTTTAGACCCAAGAGAATTTTCAACAAATAAACATCATAAAGTAGATGATACTGCAGTGGGTGGTGGTGCCGGAATGGTAATGAATCCTCAACCTTTGTATGATGCTCTCGATAGTTTAAAAGTAAATGATAAAAATGTTCATATTGTTTTTATGACACCAGTTGCGAAACCTTTTACACAAAATGATGCAAAAAGATTAGCAAAAAAGGAACACATAGCTTTCGTGAGTGGAAGGTATGAAGGAATTGATGAAAGAGTGATAGAATCGTATGCAGATGAAGTGTTCTCCATCGGAGATTACATTTTAACGGGTGGAGAACTTGCTTCACTTGTTGTATGCGATGCTGTGAGTAGAAATATCCAAGGAGTGCTTGGAAATAGTGACTCATTAAGTGTAGAGAGCTTTGAGACGCCACTTTTAGAAGCACCCTCTTTTTCAAAACCAAAAATTTTTAGAAATATAAGTGTTCCATCAGAATACTTAAAGGGAAATCATAGTAAAATTCGCTCACTAAAATTAGAGCTTTCTGAGTGTAAAACGAAATATTTCAGACCAGAACAGCTCCTAAAGCATAGAATAAGGACATCTTATGAGAAATAAGTATATAGAAAACTTTGAAAAAGCACAAGTAGCTACAAAAGCTATTCCAGATTTTCGTGCTGGTGATACTGTACGTTTAGCAGTAACAATTAAAGAGGGTGACAAATCTCGTATTCAAGCATACGAAGGTGTATGTATTGCAAAACGTGGTCAAGGTACAGGAGCAACTATAACTGTACGTAAAATTGGTGCTAATGGTGTTGGAATCGAAAGAATCTTCCCACTTTACACTGACTCAATTGAAGAAATTAAAGTAATCCGTCGCGGTCGTGTTCGTCGTGCTAAATTATTTTACCTTCGTGATCTTGCTGGTAAAAAAGCTCGTATCAAAGAACTTAGAAGAAAGTAATTCTTCTAAGTCTCCATCCAACTTTTCCCTTTTAACTCCCTTTTATTTTTCAAACTTAATTCTTTTCAAAATCCTATAACAATACTAATAACGATATTCTCACAGTAAAATCAGCCCAAAAACGCGAAAAAGCAAACTTTCCGAACAATCCACCACCACTTAAGCGAACTTTAAGCAACACTTCCCTATAATTCCCATCCACAAACAGAGAGACCTTGTTTAAAACGGGTTACGAATCTTCGAGTTGAAGATTAAGAGAGATGTTTGAGATCATTGAAA
>JALUWV010000042.1 GCA_027019335.1 Sulfurimonas sp.
GCAAGTTTTGTTTTGAGTTGGTAGTGTAAATTGCAGAGGCATGGCTTTTCATTGAGTTCACAAGGTGATTCTGAAAGTTCTGCTACTCTGCTTTGCATAGTTAAGTCTACCTACTCTTCTTTTTGACTTTGTTCATCTTCATTTTGTGGTTTCATTGCTGGGAAAAGCAATACATCTCGGATACTATGCTCATTTGTAAGGAGCATGACAAGTCTGTCGATTCCTATCCCTTGTCCTGCTGTTGGTGCCATACCGTAGCTAAGTGCTTCGACAAAATCTTTGTCCATTTCATGTGCTTCATCATCGCCTGCATCTTTTGCACTCATTTGCCCTTCAAATCGCCCAAGTTGGTCGACGGGGTCATTAAGTTCAGAAAAGGCATTTGCAATTTCACGCCCTGCTATGAAAAGCTCAAAACGCTCTGTAATATCAGGATTTTCATCACTACGGCGTGCCAGAGGAGAAATTTCCACTGGATACTCTGTAATAAAAGTAGGGTCAATGAGCTTTTCTTCTACAAATTCATCAAAGAGTTCGCCTTGGAGTTGTCCTAGGTTAAGATTTGGTTTAACATTTATCGCTTTTTCTTTTAAATAAGCATAGATTTTCTCTGCATCTTGTGCTACTTCTGCGGGTACTCCACCAATAGTCGTAAGTGATTCAATCAATGGAATTTCTTGAAAATTCTCAAAGTTTACACTTAACTCACCGTATGGTAAAAGTGATGGAAGATTTAAGTGTTCAAAAAGATAAGCAAAATACTCTTTAGTGATTTCGATTAAATCTTTGTATGTTTTATATGCCCAATAAAATTCTATAGAAGTAAACTCAGGGTTATGCGTTGCATCCATCCCTTCATTTCTAAAGTTACGATTGATTTCAAATACTGCTTCAAAGCCACCGACAATAAGGCGCTTGAGATATAATTCAGGTGCAATACGAAGGTATCTATCGGTACTCAGTGCATTGTGATGTGTGACAAAAGGTTTTGCATTTGCTCCACCAGCAATAGGGTGCATCATAGGTGTTTCAACTTCTAAAAAGCCTTTGTCTTCAAAGAAACGGCGTGTTAAAGAGATGACTTTTGAGCGTGTTTGAAATGTTTTTCTTACCTCTGCATTCATGATTAAATCAAGGTAGCGTTTACGGTAACGTATCTCTTTGTCTGTTACACCATGAAATTTTTCAGGAAGTGGAGCGATAGCTTTTGTAAGTAGCTTGAGATTACTTGCATGTAAAGAAAGTTCTCCTTTTCCTGTTACAAAAGGGTAGCCTCCAACTTCAATAATATCTCCAACTTCAATATTTTTCTTAAATATAGTGTTGTAAAAACCTTCAGGAAGATTATCTCGTGCAACATAAATTTGGAGAATGCCAGACTCATCTTCAATCTTTACAAAAGAGGCTTTTCCCATGATACGCAAGAGTTTGATACGACCACTAACAATGTAAGAACGATTTTCATCGCGTTGGGATTCTGTATTTGCTATATCTGCATTTACATTTAAGTATTTTTCTATACTTGTATTTCTTTGAGAATTATTTGCATAAGGATTGATTCCTGCTTGTTTTAAAAATTCTGCTTTTTCGATTCTTTGTTGTATGTATTTATTTGTAAGTGGCAATAGTGTTCCTTGTTTAAAGTTATTTATTTTGACAATTTTTACAGATGCCATAGATTTGCATCGAGTGTTCACTCATTTGAAACCCAAGTTCATCCGTAATTGCATGCTGGCGTTTTTCAATGTCTTCATCGACAAATTCTGTAATAGTTCCACACTTCGTGCAGATAAGATGGTCATGATGCTCTTTTGCTCCGAGTTCATACTTTTTCCCTTGCGCTCCAAAGGAGAGTGAAGTAACCATGTTTGACTCTTCTAAAAGTGCAAGTGTTCTATAAACTGTGGCAATTCCTGTTTTAAGGTTTGAGTGTTTTTCTTGTATGAGATGATGGAGTGACTCTGGAGTGAGATGCTCATCAGAATTATACAACATTTCAAGAATGACTTCTCTTTGGATAGTAAATTTTAAACCATTTTTCTTCAGTAAAATTTTAAAATCTTCAAGAAGTTGTTTATATTCAACAGTTCTATCTTCAAAATTTGTTGTAAGATTAGACATCTTAGTTCTCCCCTTGCATCTGAGTCTTGAGATGGTCTTTGATTTCATTGATATTTGATGCAATGTGTTTATCAATACTTTGGTCAAGTGCATCATTTGCACTATGGAGACTTGCATCTAAACCATGGCTTAGTTCACTCGGGTCTATTTTCATGATATATCCTCCAGTTGAAACAAATATAGGAAA
>JALUWV010000043.1 GCA_027019335.1 Sulfurimonas sp.
ACTCGTCGAGCTTCCAGCTTCTTCCATGAGAAGTGCTTGAAGTAAGGAGGCAATATCTTCTGGTGCATCTGTTGCCATCGTTTTTACTTTTTCTAAAATAACTTCATGCTTGAGTTCATCTTCATTAAAGTTTTGCCCAACTCCAAGTTGCTCCTCAACTTTTTTACGCATAGCCTGTACTTTTTCTACAAGTCCATCATCTTCATCTTCATCCAACTCTAAAGAAGGACGTTCGAGTTCTTCTTCTTCTTTGGATACTTCAAGCATTTTTTCTGAGAAAGGTATAATCACTTTCTTGTAAAGGATGAACAAGAGTAACAATACAAATAGATACTTAAAGAGTCCAGAGAAAGGTGCTAAATATGTTTCGCTAAATAGCATTGCTTGCGAAACACCATCTATACTTGGGAGTTTTGAATTGCGTTGGAATTGAAGGTTTTGTACACTAATTGCATCTCCACGTTTTGTATCTATTCCGATTGAACGACTCACTAAAGATGTTAATGCTGTAATCTCCGCAGGATCAAGTGGTGTATACTCTAACTCTGATGTCTTTTCTTTGTTTTCATCAAGTTTTTGTTTGTATTTTCCATCCACCACAACAGCAGCTGTAATGCGTTTAATACGTGCAAACTGTGATTTTGTAGTACTCACAGTTTTTCCTATTTCATAATTTGTTGTTCCTGTATTTTTAGAGTACTTCTCTTTTGTTTGAGTACTTTTAAGTCCTTGGACTGGACCTATGTTACTCACAGTTCCAGGAACTCCACCAACTTGTTCAGGTGAGCCACCCTCACGTTTTTCTTCACTTACTTGCTCACTACGAACAACACTCTCTGGATCATATGTTTCAGAAGTAGAATTTTTTAAAGAGAAGTCATACTCTATAGTTACCTGTGCCACTACTTTTTTCTCACCACCAACAAAAGGGGCAACAACTTGAATAATTTTACTTTGTCGCTTTTTTTCTTCTTTTGTTTTAAACTTTTGTTGTGTAACAGAGAGGTCACTCATTTGTGCCATTTCATCTTCATCACCTAATGTTTCGCCATCATTATCGATGAGCATAACATCACTTGGTTTTAAATTTGGCACAGCCGATGCAACAAGATTTTTTATACCTCTAACTTGTTTACGTGAGAGATGTCTCTCATCATCAAGCATTATCACGATAGAAGCTGTCGGCTTTGTTTGTTTGGAGACAAAAAGTGATTCTTTTGGAAGGGCTAAACTCACGGAAGCACTTTTAATAGGTCTGAGTGCCACTATCGTTCGAGAGAGTTCTCCCTCTAAAGCACGTAAATGCTTAATCTTTTGATCAAAACTTGTTGCTCCAAACTCTTGTTTATCAAAAAGTTCAAATCCAACACCACTGTTTTTTGGAATACCCAGCGCAGCAATGGCAATTCTTTGCTTATACACAACATTTTTAGGAACTTTTATGACATTATTATCTTCAAGTTTGTATTGCACATTATCTTTTTCAAGTTGTGCAATAACACGGGCTGCATCTTCTGCGTTTAAAGAGTTAAAAAGAGTTTCATAACTACTGTTAGCTTGTTTATTTGCACTATATACTACTAAAAAAATCAAGAATGATACAATACCTAAGATCGCAACAGCAATAATAATTTTTTGCTGTTTTGTGAGTTTGTCATACAAAACAACTAATTGCGAAAAAAGTACCTTAAAATCCATTCAGCTCTCGTTATTTAAATTAGTTCGTTCATAAGTTCAAAAAAACGACTGTTTTGCTCTTTTGTTCCGACAGTTACACGAATAGCATTCATTCCATACCCTGTTAAATCTCTCACTATCATTCCCTTTTGTAAAAGTGCATAAGAAATTTCTTGAGAGTTTTGTGTATCACCCAGCAGTAAAGTGACAAAATTTGTATAACTGTTAATTATATCTATTTTTTTCTTATTTGCAAACTCTTCGTAGCGTTTCATCTCTTCAAAGCACGAAGCGATACATTTCTCAACAAATGCCTCATCGTCCAGTGCAACACTTGCCGCTTCAAGAGAGAGTGTAGTAATGTTAAAAGGCGGTCTTAGTTTATAAAGTTCTTGTATGATGTTTGCATTTGCAATACCATATCCAACACGCATCCCACCAAGTCCATAGGCTTTAGAAAAAGTTCCTAAATAGACGACATTTTCAAACTTTTCTATCAACTCTTGTGCTTGAATTTCCTTATTTGTATCTTTAAATCCTGCATACTCCATATATGCACCATCAACAACAACTAAAGTCTCTTTGTCAATTTTTTCTAAAAAATCAAACATAGCACCTTTTGCTATAGCA
>JALUWV010000044.1 GCA_027019335.1 Sulfurimonas sp.
TTGTATTTTTATGCATATACAAAGAGGAGAGGGTATCCCAACAGTCGGTTGTACTTCCATGAGTGAGAACAATCTCAAAAAAATAATTTACTGGCTAGATAAAGACAAAGAACCGATTTTAATACAAATTCCTAAAAGTGCAGGGGAGGCAATAAAGAAGCAATATCCAGAGTTGAAGAACTCTAGGCTTCTTCTTTAAGGAGTCTACTTACATCAAGACTTCATCTAATAAATTTTTTATGGTGAAAAGTTCTTTGCTAGTAAGTGAAGCTAGTTTTTCTATGAAACGTGCATTATCAATGGCACGAATATTCGCTATAAGAACATCTGAATCTTTCTCAAGCTTTTCTCTTTTTTCTACTCTGTACCTTAGTGGTTGAGCATCATCAATAAGAGATGTTGTCAGTGGTAAAATGATAGTTGTAGGATAATTTCCACTGTTGAGCGCATCATTTTGTAAAATGAGTGCTGGACGAATTTTTTCTATTTCATTGCTTTTTTTTATTGGATTGAGATTAATAAGCCAAATCTCTCCTCTATAAGCCGTCATTGAGTGTATCTTCTAATGTTTTATACTCGTCAAAGTCACTTTTAGCTGTTTTTCTCATGGCTTTTTGCATACGTGTACTTTGGTTTTTTTCGAGTTCTTTGGCATAAAATTGTATAGCCTCTCGTATGACATCACTTTTCTTCTTGTGAAATCGCTCTGTCATAGAAGTTAAAAGTTCTGTTAATTCATCATTCAGTCTTACCGTTGCTAGCATACAAGACTCCTCTGTATTATGTATTACAGTATTATAACATATCCTTAACCATTCTATCTTTAGCTTCTATCCCCATAAGAGAGAGTCCTGTTTTAATGCTTAGTGCAACGACTAGAAGGAGTTTTAGAAGTTTTGCTTCATCTTCTGTGCCTATCATTCGGACATCATAATAGAACTTATGAAGGGAGGCTGCGAGTGATTTTAAATAGTCTGGCAGTTTTTGCACTTGACGAGAGGTGAAAGCATCTTCAACAATTTCAGGAAGTAAAAGAGCATCAAAAAGAAGGGTGTCTGCGTTTTCACCTAAGTTTTTTAGGTTTGCATTGTTTATATCTTCTTTAGATACTGTTGCCTTAGATAAAAGTGTTTGAATCCGAGCATGTGCATACTGAATGTAAAAGATAGGGTTGGAACTATCTTGCTTTTTAAACTCAGCAAGGTCAAACTCTAAGGCTGTGTCACTCTTTTTAGAAGCGAAGATAAAACGCAGGGCATCACTTCCTATCTCTTCTACTATGTCGCTCATGAGTATAACATTACCAGCTCGTTTGCTCATTTTGTAGGGTTCGCCATCTTTTAAAAGACTTACCATTTGCGCTAAAAGTACCTCAAGTTTACTCGAATCATAGCCTAAAAAGTCAATCGCTGCGTTTACACGAGGGATATAGCCATGATGATCAGCTCCCCAAATGTTGATGTAGTGGTCATACCCACGTTCAAACTTTTGGTTGTGGTAGACAATATCACCTGCAAGATACGTTGGACGACCATCATCACGAACAACGACTCTATCATGGTCATCGCCTTTAGATTCTGACTTTATCCAAAGTTTGTTCTCTTTTTCGTAAACATTATCACCCATTTTTTTCATGACTCTATCCCAGTCACTATAAAGACCAGACTCATTTACAAAAGTATCAAAATGTATGTTAGTGTTTGCTAAAGTATCGACTACTATGTCCATAACACCATCTTTTGCCCAAAGTGCTAACTCTTTATAGCGAGATTCATCAGAAAAAATTTCTATACCAAATTTTTTAATTGCACCATTTGCGAGACCTTCGAGATACTCACCACGATAATAAGACTCAGGATACTCTACATTTTCTTTTAAAATATGTTCTCTCGCATATAAAGCGATAGAAAGACCAAGTAAATCAATCTGATTTCCAGCATCGTTTACATAGTACTCAGCTGTAATATCATAGCCTAAGTGCTTTGCTAAACGGTAGAGTGTATCACCATATACAGCACCACGAGCATGCCCAATATGTAGAGGTCCTGTAGGGTTGGCAGAGACAAATTCTAGGAGTATTTTTTGATTTTTTTCTTGTTTTGCAAATGAAGCGGGATTTTGTAAAGCCCATGATGCATATTCAGTTAAAAAGTTTTCACTTAAACGAAAATTTAAGTACCCTTTTACAGATTCTACACTTGAAAACTCTTCATACTCACCAAAAGATGAAGCAATCTCCTCGGCAATAACCATAGGTGATTTACGAAGTTCTTTTGCAAGAGAAAATGCAATAGGAGT
>JALUWV010000045.1 GCA_027019335.1 Sulfurimonas sp.
AACTTAAAATGAGAAGAAGAAAAGCTCCCACTCGTCCAGTTATGCCAGATCCAGTTTATGGAAGTAAGATACTGACGAAATTTATAAATAAAGTTATGTTAGATGGTAAAAAATCTATAGCTGAAAAGATTATCTACAGTGCTCTTGATATTATCAGCGCACGTGGTGAAAAATCAGGTATCGATACATTTAACGAAGCTATTGAAAATATTAAACCTATTATCGAAGTAAAAAGTCGCCGTGTTGGTGGTGCTACTTATCAAGTTCCAGTAGAAGTGCGCCCTGTACGTCAACAGTCTTTAGCCCTTAGATGGTTAATTGACGCAGCTCGAAGTAGAAATGAAAGAACTATGGCTGAGAGATTAGCAAATGAATTCATGGATGCATCATCTGATAAAGGTAGTGCATTTAAGAAAAAAGAAGATACTTACAGAATGGCAGAAGCGAATAAAGCGTTTGCTCATTACAGATGGTAATAGGATAAATTATGGCAAGAAGTCACAAACTTAATGATGTAAGAAATATCGGTATTGCTGCTCACATTGATGCAGGTAAAACAACAACAACAGAAAGAATTTTATTCTACACTGGTGTTGAACATAAAATCGGTGAGGTTCATGATGGTGCTGCTACTATGGACTGGATGGAACAAGAGCAAGAACGTGGTATTACAATTACATCTGCTGCGACTACTTGTGAATGGGCTGGAAAACAGATAAATATTATCGATACTCCGGGCCACGTTGACTTCACTATTGAAGTTGAGCGTTCTATGCGTGTACTTGATGGTGCTGTTTCAGTATTCTGTGCTGTTGGTGGTGTACAACCTCAATCAGAAACAGTTTGGAGACAACGTAACCGTTATAAAGTTCCTTCAATCGTTTTTGTTAACAAAATGGATAGAACTGGTGCAGATTTTTACGAAGTTGAACGTCAAATTCGTGATCGTCTCAAAGGGAATCCTATGCCTATTCAACTTCCTATCGGTGCGGAAGCTGAGTTTGAAGGTGTTGTTGATTTAGTTACTATGAAAGAAATCGTTTGGGATACAGATGCAGCAATGGGTTCAAACTACCATGTGCAAGAGATTCGTGAATCACTTCAAGAAATTGCTGAAGAGTACAAAGAAAAAATGCTTGAGACTTTAGCAGAAGTTGAAGGTAATGATGACTTTGCTGAGAAATTTTTAGATGGTGAAGAGATTGCTGAAGAAGAAGTAGTAGCTGCTATCAAATCTGCAACTTTAGGTATGGCTGTTGTTCCGATGACTCCAGGTACTGCATTTAAAAACAAAGGTGTTCAGACTTTACTTGACGCTGTTGTTGCTTACCTTCCATCTCCTATTGAATCAGAAGCAATCATGGGTACACTTATGGATGACGAAGAAGTAGAAGTAGCTGTTCCTTCAACGGATGATGGTGATTTTGCTGCACTTGCATTTAAAATCATGACAGACCCATTTGTTGGTGTTCTTACATTTATCCGTGTTTACCGTGGTTCTCTTGAAGCGGGTTCTTTTGTACATAACTCTACTAAAGACAAAAAAGAACGTATCGGTCGTATCGTGAAAATGCATGCGATTAAACGTGAAGAAGTGAAAACAATTTATGCAGGTGAAATCGGTGCAGTTGTTGGTCTTAAATCAACGACTACTGGTGATACTTTGTGTACAGGTGAAGAGAAAGTTGTTCTTGAAAGAATGGATTTCCCAGAACCAGTTATCTCTGTTGCAGTTGAGCCAAAAACAAAAGCTGACCAAGAAAAAATGGGGATTGCATTAAGTAAACTTGCTGCTGAAGATCCATCTTTCCGTGTAAATACAGATGAAGAAACGGGTCAAACTATCATCTCAGGAATGGGTGAACTTCACCTTGAAATTCTTGTAGATAGAATGAAACGTGAGTTCGCTGTTGAAGCTGAAGTTGGTGCACCACAAGTTTCTTACCGTGAATCAATCAAAGATGATGTACAACAAGAGTACAAATATGCAAAACAATCTGGTGGTCGTGGTCAATATGGTCATGTCTTCTTAAAAGTTAAACCAGGTGAAGCAGATAGTGGATTTGTTTTCAACAATGAAATTAAAGGTGGATCTGTTCCTCGTGAATTTATCCCTGCTGTTGAAAAAGGTTGTGCTGAAGCTATGGGTGCAGGTGTTCTTGCTGGTTACCCAATGGAAGATGTTGAAGTTACACTTTATGATGGTTCTTACCATGATGTGGATTCAAATGAAATGGCATTTAAACTTGCTGCTTCAATGGGTTTCAAAGAAGCTTGTCGTAAAGCAAGACCTTCTATCTTAGAGCCAATGATGAAAGTTGAAGTAGAAGTTCCTGAAGAAAACATGGGTGATGTTATCGGTGACCTTAACCGTCGTCGTGGACAAGTAAACTCTATGGGTGACAGAGCTGGAAACAAAATTGTTGACGCTTTCGTTCCTCTTTCAGAAATGTTCGGTTACTCAACTGACCTTCGTTCTGCAACACAAGGGCGTGCTACATACGCTATGGAATTCGATCATTACGAAGAAGTTCCTAAAAATGTATCTGAAGAAATTCAGAAAAAACGTAACGGTTAATACTCTCTTTTTGAGAGTATCCCCGCTAAGCAAAGGTTAAAAGATGCGAAAAACACTTCTTTTATTTATATTTTCTACACTATTATCTGCTGCTAATCCGATTGTCTATGCTGCACTTGGAGACCTCCTTTATAATAATGCACAAAGTATAAAAAAACTCCAAGCCATCCCCCTCTATACTTCGCAAACAAAAATTATTTCAGACTATCTTACAAAACTAGAAGCAACGAAAAAAATGGGTTTTGCCATTGAAATGGGCGATACTTCGGTAGATAAAAAAGTGTATCTCCAAGATTTAAGAGCTTTATCAAAGAAAAATGATGCATTTGTTCGGAGTGCTAACACAAGCTTTCGACAAGCCTTAGAAAATGAAGATAGTACACTCTTCGCACAACTTGTCAATAGCGGTTTGATTGATATCAAAAAACATAAAAATGAAATCTTACATTACTATTATAATCATAATGAAGATATGAATATAACAGATGTGATAGACCAGTGTTTGGGCAAAGATAAAAGGTCGGTGAATAGCAGAAAAAAAGGTGGACAATACGCTCGTTATAAAAAAAGAAAAGAGCAAGAAAAAATCCATCGAATCAGAGTGCAAGATGCTTACGACCAAGCAAAACTTGAAAAAAAACTCGATGCAGAACTACGACGTAAAAAGAGAGAAATACAAAAAGAGAAAGAGAAGTCACTCTTTCGCTAAAGCCAGCTAAAGTCCTCATACTCTGAAGGTCTTCCCTCTAAAGTAACATAAGGTTGATATTCCGCTTTGTAAGAGAGTGAAGGGCAGTCTTTGACATAGTATCCTAGGTAAATCCATGCTTTTTGATGCTCTTTTGCATACTCAATTTGTTTATATAAAGAGAGCTTGCCAAGGGAATAACTAGCATACTCAGGGTCATAGTAAAAGTAGATAGAAGAGATACCATCTTCAAGTATATCTATCAAATCTACACCAATGAGTCTCTCTTTGTCAAAGTACAATACCTCATAACCAAAATCACTATGCCCATCTATAAAAGATTGGTAATAATGCTGGGCAGTAGTCGTGTTATGCTCCCACGACTTTTTTTCTTTCATGTACAAATGGTACTTCTCAAAAAGTGCTAAATGTTCTTGGGAGAGGCTAGGGGATTGTGTGTGGACTGTAAAATTTTTGGACTTTTTGAGAATCCGTCTAGCTGATTTAGAAAAAGTATAGTTTTTTACATCTATCTTGATACTTTGGCACTCGTTGCAGTCACTGCAAATAGGGCGAAAATACATTTTCCCAAAACGACGAAAACCTCTCTCTATGAAAGTTTGACAATCTTGTGACGATGCATTGTCAATGATTTTATAGTGGAGAGACTGCTTGTTATTGTCAAGATAAGAGCATTTATCTTCGAGTAAAAACTCTTTGATGAGATTCACATTAGCCTCTATTCATAGATATGAGTACACCTTCTATCATCGCATCGATGTCGCCATCAAGTATGCCTGAAATGTTAGAATAAGCTTCGTTACTACGAGTATCTTTGACTTGTTGGTAGGGTTGCATAACATAAGAACGAATCTGATGTCCCCACCCAATCTCACTTTTTGCGACACCTGCTTCTTTGGCTTTTTGCTCTTCTAGTTCGAGTTCATAGAGACGTGATTTGAGCATTTTCATAGCCGTGGCTTTGTTTTTGTGTTGGCTTCTATCGTTTTGGCACTGGACGACAACCCCTGTTTCTATGTGCGTGAGGCGGATGGCAGACTCTGTTTTGTTGACATGTTGTCCACCTGCACCACTTGAACGGTAAGTATCTACACGGATATCTTTGTCCTCTATGGTAATGTTAATGTCATCATCAATTTCAGGAGAAACCATAACCGAGCTAAAAGAGGTATGGCGTTTGGCATTGGAATCAAAAGGAGAGATACGCACAAGTCGGTGAATACCGTTTTCAACTTTGAGATAGCCATAAGCATTTTCACCCTTGACTAAAATCGAGACATCTTTGATACCTGCTTCTTCACCATTTTGATAATCAAGCACTTCGACTTTAAAGCCGCGTTTTGTCGCCCAGTTTTTGTACATTCGCAGGAGCATTTCCGCCCAGTCTTGACTCTCCGTCCCACCAGCCCCTGGGTGGATAGAGAGAATGGCATTGTTGGCATCGCTTTCACCACTTAAAAGTACCTCTATCTCCATGGCTCGCGTTTGTTCTTCGAGTGTGGGTGCATCTGCAAAGAGGGCTTCTATGGACTCTTCGTCGCCTTCTTCTTTTGCCATTTCATACAGCTCACTTGCATCATCTACCGCATCTTGAGCAATGTTGTATTTTTCTAGTTTTCTTGTGAGTTGTGTTTTCTCTTTTTGAATCTTTGCTGCGTTTGTCGCATCATTCCAAAAATCTTGCTCATTTTCAAGGGCTTCTATCGCTTCAAGTCGTGCCGTGATTTTTTCAGGCTCCACAACACCTGCGATATTTTGCATTTTAATGGTAAGGTTTTTGAGTAGTTCTGTGTATTCGTAGTTATCCATAAATCAAGTCCAATATTGTATAATTGCGATTATATAAAAATAGGGCTTAAAATGAAGATTTTTACAAATTCTTTGGTGTTAAAAGAGTATTTACAAACGGTTTCTTTGAAAATTGGCTTTGTTCCAACGATGGGGGCTTTGCATGAAGGGCATCTTTCGCTCATCAAAAAAGCAAAAGAGGAAAATGATTTTGTGGTCGTTTCCATCTTTGTCAATCCTACACAGTTTTTAAAAGGGGAAGATTTAGACGCCTACCCGAAAAAAGATGCTGCCGATAAAAAAATCTGTGAACTCGCAGGTGTCGATGTACTCTTTTTACCAAATGCAGAGAGTATTTATGGGAGTGATGAAGTGAGCTTGCAAGCTCCTCATGTGAGAGGCTATGTTTTAGAAGGGCGTTCCAGACCAGGGCATTTCTCAGGAGTCTTGACCGTAGTAATGAAGTTACTCAACATTGTCAATCCTCATAAAGCCTATTTTGGCAAAAAAGATGCACAACAATTACACTTGATTACATTAATGGTAAAAAACCTTTTTATGAGTGTAGCAATAGTCCCTGTCGATACTGTACGCGAGAGTGATGGGCTTGCAATGAGTAGTCGTAATGTTTACTTGAGTACAAAAGAACATGAAGAAGCGCTCAAAATCTCCAAATCATTAAAGATAGCAACACAGCTTGTTATGCAAAAAAACTTTACAAGTAATGAGATAAAAAAGGCAATGCGAGAGACTTTAACACCACTTGAAGTGAGCTATGTTGAAATCCTCAATCGAGATTTTGAGCTACTCGAAGTGGTTGAGTTAGGCAATACGATTATCTTAGTGGAGGTGCTTGTGGGGAGTACTCGTTTGCTGGACAATCTCTGGCTGTAGATACTTCTCTTCTATAAGTATATCGACTGCTTTTTTAAAAGTAGGTACCGCTGTTTGTGAGGCAAAGTGTTGTTTTTTAGGGTTGATTACAACGACACCTATAGAGTACTTATGCGTTTTATCATTGGCAAAACCAATGAAAGAGGTGTTGTACTTATGAACATACTGTCCTTTTTCAACGAGATAGGCTGTTCCAGTTTTACCACCCACTTGTAAACCAGCTGTGATTGTCTTTTTTCCTGTCCCTTCATTGACTGTTTTTATGAGAATACGTTGCATTTGTGCTGCTGTCGCACTCGAGATAACATGTACACTCTCTTCATAAGGCATACTCTCTTCTCTGCCAAATTCATCTATAAGTGCTGAGACAAGTCGAGGGTGAACGATATCTCCATGGTTGTTAAATGCACTGTATGCTCGCATGAGTTGCATGAGATTGGCACGTATGCCATAACCATACGAAGCGGTGGCCTTATAGATGATGTTGTCGAGTCGTTTAGGACTTGGGATAGAGCCTGTTTTTTCATAAACTAAATCAGGGGTAGAAGCCTCTGTAAGCCCAAATTTGAGAAGTCCTTCATGAAACTCAAAGCCACTCATTTTTTGTGCAAGCTGTGCGATACCGATGTTAGAAGAGTGAACTATCACATCTTCAGCAGAGAGCCAATCAAACTTATGCTCATCTGTGATGACTTTTCTTCCCATTTTAAAGCGACCATTATGTCCATTGACCATATCATAAGGGTTGATACGGTGTTTGTCTAAAAGCAAAGCAAAGGTTAAAGGTTTTATAACACTTCCGGGTTCATAACTGTACTCTATCATCCCACTGCGCAGGGAAGGGTAGTCACTTCGTAGGATATGTTTTGGATAGAAACGGTTTGAACTTGCCATAGCTAAAACATCGCCAGTGTGTGAGTTCATGATGACACACATGATTTGTGTTGCATCAAGCTTTTTTTTCATACTATCAAGCATTCGCTCGACACGGATTTGTACCGCAATGGGAATGGTAAGTTTGATGTCAAGTCCATCTATCTTTGGCTTTGTAAAACTGTCTTTATTTAAAATGATGTAGGAATTGACATCTCGATATCCTCTGCTTGAACCATCTTGTCTTGCAGAGAGTTCTCTATCAAAGCGTTTTTCTAAGCCTTTGACTCCTAAGATATGGGTGTAGCCATCCTCTTCTACTTTGTGCGGATACCCAATGATGGGGGTCATCAGCTTACCATAAGGGTATAAACGACTCTCTCCACTTTCGATGATACTGAGTCCATGAATGGAACGGTAGCCAGTTCGTTTGTTTTTGAGTTCTAAAAAGACTTTAAATCTTCTCAGTTCACGGGAGAGTTTTTTGAGGTACTGGGCTTGAATAGGTAAGACATTGTAACTAAGAACAACTACACCTCGTCTTTTTTTGAGACGTTTTCTTATCTCTTTTACGGGTACTTCTGAGTAAATATGAAACAGTTGGATAAAGAGTTCTTTTTTTTCAGGGTCGATGTAGCGAGTATTTACAATGGCTTTGTAGAGTTTTTTTGTTGTGGCAAGGTGAAAACCATCTGCACTGATGATGTTGCCTCGGCTTGCACGCGAACTCTCTTTTGCATAGAGCGAGGGCATATGGCGTGGTTTAAGGGCATTGAGAAGCATTACACTTAAAAAGATAAGAAATGCTATGCCTATAAGAACATAAAGCAGGAGTATTTTTTGACTTTTATTATCGTTTATAATTGAGTTCTACCCAACTCTTTATAAGCACTTAGAGCCTTGTTTCGTATTTCGAGCATGAGTTGCATACTTGTTTCTGCTTTACCGATGGCTAAGGCTGCTTGATGGAGGTCTTTCACCTGTCCTGTGGCAATGTCTGCTACTGCCTGTGTTTTCTCTTCTTGAAATTCATTGACTTCATTGAGGGCAGATTTGAGTTGGTCTGCAAAGGCACTGCCTCCTGCAGGATTGGCTCCATTAAGTTTACTTTTTTGTTGAAGTAAATCTGCTGTAGATGCTCCAGCAATACTGTTAATAGTACTCATAATGTGCTAAGCTCCTTTATTGTAAGAGCGAAAGAGAGGTACTTGCCATATCTTTCGCACTTTGAAATGCAGCTACATTAGCTTGGTAAGAGCGTGTAGCCTCTACTAAATCGGACATTTCGATAACAGGATTAATGTTAGGGTAAGCAACATACCCTTTTGCATCTGCATCAGGATGATTTGGCTCATACTTCATTTTGGGTTTACTGTCATCACGAACGACTTTATCTACTATGACACTCATTATAGCAGGATTTACTGTTTTTCCAAAATCTCCTTCGTCTAAAGGGTCTTCATATTTAGCACTGTTACTCATCTTACCAATCGCTTTGTTGTAAGCATCATTGAAGTTGATAGCTTTAAATACAACCTCTTTACGGCGGTACGGTCCACCCTCTTCAGTCCGAGTTGTTTGGGCATTGGCGATGTTAGAGGAGATAGTATTTACCCGTACACGTTGTGCAGATAAACCATAGCCCGATATGTCAAAACTATTTAAAAAGTTACTCATACGCTGTTCCTTAGTTTACTTTTTGTGATGCTAATATAACACTTTTGAAGATAGCACCATCTTTTTTCATGGCAGCAACAACTGCTTTAAACATAATGGAGTTTTTACTCATCTCTGTTGTTTCTACATCGATGTCCACACTGTTACCATCATTACGAGCCATGTGTCCATCACGAAAAAATGTTGTTGGTTTGAGACTTGCTTTTTCTTCTTGTGGTTGGAGATGATGTGCATTTGTTTGTGCCATCTGAAGTGTGTGGGATTTGTCATGAAAGATTTCAGCCCGTTTTGCAACCAAAGCATCTTCAAAGCGAATATCTCTTGGTTTGTAGTAAGGAGTGTCAGCATTTGCGATGTTAGAAGCTATCATATCTTGTCTTTGCGCTCTGTAGTCTAATGCAGCCTTTGCAAGAGCTGACGCACGAGAACTCTGTACCATAAAATCTCCTTGATGTTATTGTATAGTTATAAGCAAAAAGAGTTCCATAATGAAATATGTAATTATAAGGAATATTTAAGGAAAAAGAGAAGATAATGTTTTCTAAGATTACAAGTGTAATCCAAATATTTCAATGAAGGAGTCTCTTATGAAAAGAGCAGGTTTTACAATGATCGAGTTGATCTTCGTTATCGTTATTTTAGGTATATTGAGTGCAGTGGCACTTCCAAAGTTTATAGGGGTTTCTGAACAAGCGAAAGTTGGGAAGTTAAAAGCATATGTAGGGACATTAAATATGACTACATTACCAGCATATTGGAGTGAGTCTATTAGTGATGGGAACAATGGTTCAATTAAAAGTTATTCAGATAATATTAAAAAGGACTTAGTTGCACCAGATGGGATTAGTGTTGATTTTAATACTAGTTTAACTGCTTCATACAAAGATTTTAGTACTCTTACAACTTATGATACGACATCTAATGTAGTTGGAAGTAAAAAGTATAATGGTAAATTTTATAGTATTATTTGTAATGATGGAAATAGTACATCATCTGCACACTGTGATTTATTTAAGTCTGATACAAATGCTTCTGGTGTTACTGGTACATTCCTTTTAAACGCTAATAACTAGTTCTATTACTACTTCGTTCCCAAGCTTCCGCTTGGGAACACATACTCCAACCTAACTTAACTCAGGAAACTTAATGCAATCCTCAAAAGCTTTTACTCTCATAGAACTCATTTTTGTCATCGTTATACTCGGTATTCTCTCTTCTATTGCCTTGCCTCATTTTGCCAAAACAAAAGAACTAGCAGATATTGCAAAAGGGCGTTCAGATGTAGCATCTATCCGCTCGGCTATTGTGACAGATAGACAAGCCCATATCATTAAAGGAGATTCTGCTTACATATCAGCCCTTTGTAGTGGTACAGGAACAGGAGCAGGAATAAAAATCTTTGATACCAATGGAACAAGTGACAGAAAATTACTTACGTATGGAATTGTGACAAGCCTCGCAGATGGAAAATGGTCAAAGAATGGTACGAGTTGTATAAAATTTAACTTTAAAGTAAATTCTGTAGATATTGTCTTTGATTATAATAGTACAGATGGAAGTTTTACTTGTGATAGAACAGATACTACTTGTAAAAAGATGGTGGATTAAACCTAAAAAATAGGCTAGCAACAAAGTCCTAGCCTTAATCTCTTATATGTTTGATAATCAGTCAAACGAGAGTTAATGTGTTTACACAAGGAAGATTATAACATAATTTTCTCCAACTCTTCAGCAGTAGAAATAGACTCAATCTTCTCAATCTTCCCATTTTTTAAAAATACAACTGCAATTTTGTTGACATCAAGCCCTTTTCTGTAAGGGGCAGCTACTTTTTTATCTTCAAAAAGGAGAACAGTATGTTTCAAGTCTTTCAAACCAGGCATAATGAACATACTTCTTATAAGAGAAGGAGCCGCACTCACATCGGCAACAAATGCGGCATGGTGTGATGCCAAATAATCATCTTTTTGTGTTTTAAAAAAGTCATTACAAGTATGTGCTGTATCTTTGGCAAATGCAAAGATGAGTTTTGTGGTGTCTCCACTGAGTGTATGTACTTTTCCAAACTGGTCATTGAGTGTCAAGGGAGGAAGACTTTTACCTACAACTAAGTTGGCTTGTACATTTGTATTTTCAGGTGTTTTTGCACTACAACCTAAAAAGGCAAGTGAAACAAGAAGGGCAACGATGATATTTTTCATAACTATCTCCATTTTTTGTGACATGATACACAAGAGATAGTTAGAAGGCTCTATGGTTAAGAGTTAGCTTGGAGAGTTAAAATATCTTAAAGTATTATACTTCAACACCTTCCATCTCTATCATCAGTTCTATACTTCGCTCAAATCCACCCATATTTGCCATGGCTTTGAGCTTAGGACCTTTAAAGTGAAAGCCTTTACTTATCATCGCTTTTTTTACACTTATCTCTCTGTTAAAAACTTTGTTCCAACTTGCAGTATCTGCCCACATATCAAACTCTATGTCTTTATCATGAAAATTTTCACTTGTACCAAAAGAGGTACAAACCCCTTTTTCAATTCTAATGATAGCAGGTTCAATATCTGCTTTATCACTAATCGCATACTTTAAAACAGTACTAAATTTTCGTAATTTTTTTGTAATGATAGGGTCGTTGTTCCAAGCCTCTGTGTAGGCTTCTGCCCATTCTTGTGTAATAAGTTGCAATGTATAGTCCTTAATTTTTATTATTAACTATTCTATTTAAAAATATATAAAATCTACTTTAAAAAGTCGATTCTGACACTTTATACTGTGATATGTTCCATATTGAGCATAAGTTTTACACTTTTTTCTAAACCTGTTTTATTTGAGAGTGCTTTGAGTTTTGGGCCACCTATTTGGAAGTTGTATGATTTTATGGCTTCTTTCATGCCAATCTCATGGTTAAACACTTTTTGCCAAGTTTGTGCATCGGCAGCCATAGTAAACTCTATATCTTTTGGATTAAATGCTGTTGCAGCTCCAAAAGAACTACATTTCCCTTTTTGTACTTCTATCACTAAGGTTTGTATCTCTTCTTTATCTGTAATCTCGTAACTAAAAAGGGAACTAAACTTTTTGAGCTTTTTTTGGATGGTCTCATCCTCATTTATAAGTGCTGTATAAGCTTCAGCCCACTCATCTGATAAAAATTGCATTTCTACTCCTCTATATTGTAAATGATTTCTGTTTTGTTCTTCGTCGTTTTTATCTCTTGCAAATGTAAACCTTTTATGGAAAGTTTTAAAAACTCTTCAAGAGAGGCTATGTTGTGTTTGGCAATCTCTCGAAGAACAATCCCTCGATAAGCCTTCGCCCAATGACTCACTGTTTTGCCATTTTTTAAAAACTTTAAAGTAGTATAGGGTTTATTGATTTTATAAAACTTATCATAATACCCTGCACGAAGGTCAAGTATATCACTTTGTGCTAAATACAAATCTAACTGGTACGAAAATCGCTCTTTATAAAATTTATCTGGTGAGATAGTGCCTATTGTGTTTCCTTGCTTCACTTTGTAGTTTGGAATTTTATCTGAACCTAGCAATGGACCATAAAGGTTAGAAAAAATAATGGTATGCTTATACAAATACTCTTTTTCTTTAGATTGAAGTGAATCAATATTGAGATACTCATAAGCAACACCATTATAACGTTCTATACAAGGAAGTAGAGGTGCATTAAATATATCGCAAATATAGCTTTGACAATCAGCCCACTTTTTTATGCCAAAGAGTTGTTTGATTTTTGTTTCATCTTTAGAAAGAATAATATCATTGTATGTTTGTAAGATTGTATCTCGTGCATTCGTGGCACCAAAAAGCTGTTGTTCTTGTTTTTTACCACCACTTTTTTTTCCTTCTGCAGGTGAAAAAAGTATTTTTAACATTGTATTTCCTTTTTTTGATTGAAGTATAGCAAAAAGTTCTTTGGCTTTATTGCCCTACATTTGCAACTTAAATTGTAAATATGAAGAAATTTTAAAATTTCAGAAAGAAACCCTTGACATTGAAAACTAAACCGACTATAATTCTGCCATAATTTCGATGCCGACATAGCTCAGTTGGCTAGAGCAGCTGATTTGTAATCAGCAGGCCCGGGGTTCAAATCCTCGTGTCGGCACCATTGAAATTTGAATATTAGAAACAGTGTTAGACCAGATAAGAGATTTTAAAAAATCTAAAAAGTGGTGAGATAGTCAAGTGGCCAACGACGGCAGACTGTAAATCTGCTCCCTATGGGTTCGGAGGTTCGACTCCTCCTCTCACCACCATCAATGAAGCTGCGGGTGTAACTCAGTGGCTAGAGTTCCTGCCTTCCAAGCAGGCTGTCGAGGGTTCGAATCCCTTCACCCGCTCCATTGAACAAAAA
>JALUWV010000046.1 GCA_027019335.1 Sulfurimonas sp.
TCGCTCCATTAGCAGAAGCTAGTGTAGTAAAATCAACTTTCACAACGAAAGGTCGTGGTTTTGCTGGTGCAATGAAACGTTGGAACTTTGGTGGTGGTCCTGCATCTCACGGTCATAGATTTGGTCGTAGAACAGGTTCAATTGGTAATGCTGAGTGGCCAGGTCGTGTAATGAAAGGTAAGAAAATGCCAGGTCATTACGGAAACTGCCAAAACAGTGTAAAAAATGAGATCGTTTCTTACGATGCTGAAAATAAAATCATTGCGGTTTTAGGTTCTGTATCTGGTGCTAACGGTTCTCTAGGTCGTGTAAAGGTAGCTAAATAATGAGCGCAATCGTTTTAAATGATAAAATGGAAAAAGCATCTGAGTTAGCATTACCAGAGTCTTTCTCTGGAATTAATCCTCATAACTTATGGCTTTATGTGAAGTCTGCGCAAGCTGCACAACGTGCAAATACGTCGACAACTAAAGGTAGAAGTGAAGTTCGCGGTGGTGGTAAAAAACCATGGGCTCAAAAAGGTGGCGGTCGCGCTCGTGCTGGTTCACGTCGTTCTCCTATCTTTGTAGGTGGTGGTAAAGCTTTTGGTTCTCAAAACAATCACAACTACAATTTAAAAGTAAATAAAAAGCAGAAAAAACTTGCTTTAAACTTTGCTTTAAATGAGCATGCACAAAATGGTTCTCTCTTTATTGTAGATAGCATCTCTGTTGAGTCTGGTAAAACTAAAGACGCTGCAGCAATGTTCAAAGCATTAAATCAAAGAGATACTCTTTTTGTAAAATCATTATTAGATGAAAAAACATTTATGGCATTTGAAAATATTTCAGATACATATGTAATCGAATCTAATGAGTTAAACGCATACTTAGCTGCAAACTATCGCTCAATAGTGATAGAAAAAGCTGTATGGGAAACTTTAACAAGTGAGGCTAAGTAATGGCTGATATTACAGATATTAAATCTATATTATATACAGAAAAGACTCTTGGTCAGCAAGAAAATGGTGTTATAGTTGTTCAAACTTCACCACGTATGACTAAAACAGGTCTTAAGGAAGTTTTTAGAGAATATTTTGGAATCATTCCAAATAAAATAAACTCTTTAAATCAAAGCGGAAAAATCAAAACTTTCCGTGGCAAGAAGGGTAAACAAAATGACTTTAAAAAGTTCTATGTTACTTTACCTGAGGGTGCAGAAATAGAAAGTTTGGCGGTATAATATGGCAATTAAAACATACAGACCGATAACTCCATCTCGTCGTTTTTACACTAATGTTGATAGTTCAGACATTACTGCAAAAGCAAGTGTTCGTTCATTACTAGTAAAACTTCCAACAACTGCTGGTCGTAACAATAATGGTCGCATTACTTCTCGTCATAAACAAGCGGGTGCTAAAAAACTTTACCGTATCGTTGATTTCAAAAGAAATAAGTTCGATATTCCTGGAAAAGTAAGTGCTATTGAATATGATCCATATAGAAACTGTCGTATTGCATTAATTACTTATGCTGATGGTGAAAAAAGATATATCCTTCAGCCAAAAGGTCTTGAAGTTGGAGATACTGTTTCATCAGCTTCTGAAGGTTTAGATGTTAAACCTGGAAACACAATGAAACTTAAAAATATCCCAGTGGGTACTTTGATTCATAATGTTGAGTTAAAAACTGGTAAAGGCGGACAAATGGTTCGTTCAGCTGGAACATCTGCTCAAATTATGGGTCGTGATGGTAAATATGTTTCTTTACGTATGCCTTCATCTGAGATGCGTTTAGTACTTGGTGAGTGTTTAGCTACAGTTGGTCAAGTTGGAAATGAAGAGTTTGGTAACATTGTTATCGCTAAAGCTGGTCGTCAACGTCACTTAGGTATTCGTCCACAGACTCGTGGTTCTGCAATGAACCCGATTGATCACCCACATGGTGGTGGTGAAGGGAAAACGAACTCAGGTCGTCATCCGGTTACTCCTTGGGGTAAACCAACTAAGGGTGCTAAGACACGTCGTAAAAAAGCAAGTGATAAACTTATTATTACTCGTCGTAAACCAAATGCAAAAAGGGTAGGTTAACAATGGCTCGTTCAATAAAAAAAGGTCCATTCGTAGATGATCATTTAATGAAAAAAGTGGAGGCTATGAAAGCTGAAGCAAAAAAGAAACCTATTAAAACTTGGTCAAGAAGATCTATGGTTCTTCCTGATATGGTTGGTTTAACAATAAATGTTCACAATGGTCGCCAATTTGTTCCTGTATTTGTTACAGAAAATC
>JALUWV010000047.1 GCA_027019335.1 Sulfurimonas sp.
TTTTGGGATAGTGATAGAGGATGCTTTTGATAAACGCCCCTTAGTCCATCAAGAACGATTTCCTCAAAATGTACACCCTTTGAGAAAAGATTTTCAAGAAAAAGTAGTGCAAGAAGCAGAGTATCGTCCTTATAAATATGAAGAGATTAGCGGAGAGAGTGTCTTTCAAGTTGCTGTTGGACCTATCCATGCAGGGATTATCGAACCGGGACATTTTCAGTTTTCTCAAGCAGGGGAGGAGATGCTTCACCTTGAGGTAAGGCATTTTTATAAACATCGAGGCATTGAAAAAATGCTTGAGGGGAAAACACTTGATGAGGCAAAACCTATCATAGAACGCATTAGTGGTAATGAGAGTATTGCGTATCAAATCTGCCATAGAGATATTCTACTCCAAGCAACAGGCACAGAGGTTTCTATGCCTGTGAAGAAGTACCATGCCTTACTTTTAGAACTTGAACGCACTATCCATCATTTAACAGATATTGGTTTTATCCCTAATGATGCAGGTTTTGGTGCGGCTCTGAGTTTTGCTTCTGAGCTTGCAGAAGATGCTAGAGCAAAAATGCAAGAACTCACAGGACACCGTTTTGGTTTTGGTGCAGTTGATTTACAGACTCATTTTGTTGATACAGTTGCAATGCGTGCTTGGCTCAACAGACTTGAGGAACAAGTGCAGTATTTTCAAGACTGGATAACAGACATTCCCTCTTTATGGGATAGATTTGATACAACGGGACATTTTCCTTTGAAAAAAGCGATAAAATATGATAGCGTTGGTGTTGTGGCAAGGGCATCAGGACTGAGTAGAGATAGACGTATAGGAGCTTTTTATCTTGAGCATGGTTTTGAGATGGCAAGTGAGATAAGTGGGGATGTGGGTGCAAGATTTAAGTTGCGTTTACAAGAGTTGCATAACTCTATTTATATGATGCATCAGTTTTTGAGTGATGAGCAAGAGACACTCACACTCTCTCAGGAGTGCAAAGATGGAGAGTATATGAGTTTTTGTGAGAGTTCTTTGGGAGAACTTTTTATGTTTATTACCTTAAAAGAGGGAGTCATAGAGCGATTTTTTGTCAGAGACCCAAGTTTTATGAATTGGCAAGCACTCCATTTAATGATGACAAAAGACATCATTGCTGATTTTCCTCTTATCAATAAGAGTTGTGATTTAAGTTATGCGGGGAATGATTTATGATTAAGTTTTGGACAAGAAGAGTAGAAAAAGGGATAATTACAAGAAACAAAGAGTTGCAAACAGAGCTAGAGCAGATTCAAAAAGAGATAAAGCAAAGTGTCAACAAAAAATTTGCAGGGAGTTTGGCTATAAGGATGGTAGATAGCGGAAGTTGTAATGCCTGTGAAGCAGAGTGCAATGCGCTGTCAAATCCTTACTATAATTTAGAACGACTTGGCATCTACTTTGTTGCAAGTCCTCGTCATGCAGATGTATTACTTTTAAGTGGGGTAATGACTTTTAACATGACACCCCATGTTAAGGATGCTTATGAGCAGATACCCGCACCAAAATGGGTCATTAGTTTGGGGGATTGTCCCATGATGCAAGCACCATTTGAGCGAACATATGCCATCAATGCTCCCGCAAATGAGCATCTCCCCATAGCACATCATATACAAGGATGTCCACCCACACCTTTAGAGATAATGCAGGGACTTTTGGAGTTTTTGAGAAAAATTTAAACTATTTAAACTTTTTGACTAAAAAGATACCTATAGCTACACCCACAAAGATAAGGGCAACTGTGATGCCTATAAGTTGAAAACTTACAGGCTCTGCAAAGTTAGGCACCTATAACTTCTTCACAGCGTTTACAAGTGCAATCTTCTTCTTTGGCTTGAAATTTCCAACAACGTGGGCATTTGTATGCAGTTGCTTTTGCTATGGTAAATGTTTCATCATTGACTTGAAAGCTTCCAAGTATTTCGATGTTTTCTACATTTTCAGAGACACCACTTACAACAAACCAATCTTCAGCATCATTTGTTTGAAGCTCTAAAACAGTTTTTGACTCAGTATAAATCACAAGTTCAAGAGTATTTTTGATGATTTTTTCTTTTTTAAGGCTATCCACAACAGAACCAAAACCTTCACGAGCTTTTGTCATGTACTCTGCATCAAAGTTCGTCTTTCCTGTAGCTATTGGTGTATATGTCATATCAAAGATAGTCTCAGCACCTTGCGTGATAACTTCTGGAGCATTTTCTACAATCTCATCTGCTGTATACGTGAGGATTGGAGCCATAAGTAAAAGGAGTGATTTTGTAGTCATCGCCATTGCACTTTGACTTGATTTTCTTCTTTGCCCATCTTTTGCATTACAGTAGAGGGAATCTTTTGTCATATCTATATACATACCGCTGAGTTCATTAGCAATGAAGTTATTGAGACGACTCATACCGTTTACAAAATCATACTGACTAAAAGATGTATGTACTTCACCTATCACTTCTGATGCAACACCTAAAATCCATTTATCAAGTGTTCCCATCTCTTCATAAGGCGTAAGTGTTTCAAGGTCATTAATGTTGGCGAGCATAATTCTAAAAGTATTTCTGAGTTTACGGTAGTTCTCACTAATCTGTTTCAAGATACCTTGAGAGATTTTTAAGTCGCCTTGATAATCCGAAGAAGCAACCCATAAACGGAGTATTTCACTACCATACTCTTTGAGTACTTTTTCAGGAGCGATAACATTACCTTTTGATTTAGACATTTTTTCACCCTTCTCATCTACAGTAAAGCCATGAGTAAGTACACCTTTATAAGGTGCTTTATGCTCTACTGCACTCGAGAGAAAGAGAGAAGATTGGAACCAACCACGGTGTTGGTCACTTCCTTCTACATATAAATCAGCTTGATAGTTTCCAGCATCATAGTTACGAGATTTGAGTACTGAGTTCCATGTAGAACCGCTATCAAACCAAACATCTAAAATATCAGTTACTTTTTCAAGCTCTTCAGGTTTATAGCCAGAACCAGGGTAGAGGAGTTGTGCTATATCCATAGAGTACCAAGCATCACTCCCTTGCATTTCAAAAATCATCGCAGTAAAGTTGAGTACTTTTTCATCTAAAAGTACTTCACCCGTAGCTTTGACTCTAAAAAATGCGATAGGCACACCCCAGTCACGTTGACGAGAAATACACCAATCAGGGCGGTTTCCAACCATAGAAGTCAAACGGTTTCTTCCACTCTCAGGAACAAAAAGTGTTTTTTCTATCTCATCAAGTGCAATATTTCTCAGGGTCTTATCTTCCCCCTCAGGTTTTTCATCTACAGAGATAAACCATTGACGTGTTGCACGATAGATAAGTGGTGTATGACTTCTCCAACAGTGTGGGTAAGAGTGCATAAATTTACTTACTTGTAAAACTGCATCACCCATAAGCGCAAGTAAGTCTTCATTTGATTTAAAGATATGACGACCTAAAAAGTCTTCTGCATTTGGAATAAGTTTTTCTCTTACAATGGTTTCATCATAACAGCCAGTTTCATCAACAGGCATAAGAACTTCTAAATCATAAACAAGACCTACTTTATAATCCTCTTCACCATGCCCAGGAGCAGTATGGACACAACCTGTACCATTATCTACTAAAACATGATCGCCTAAAACTAAACGGGACTCTCTTTGGTTGAGTGGATTGATAGCGATAAGGTTTTCAAACTCTTTTGCATGAAATGTTTTTTCTACAGTACCACTTAAAACTTCACTTTCAACAAGAGAGTTTAAAAGAGCTTTTGCAACAATATATCCATCGCTTGTGAGAACATATTCTTCATCAGGATTGAGAGAAATCCCAGTATTTGCAGGAATAGTCCATGGAGTTGTTGTCCAAATGACAGGCGCTGCATTCCCTGTAATACCTAGTTTTTCTTTTGAAGTATTATCGAGTTCAAATGCAACAAACATAGAGTAATCCTCTTTATCTTCATACTCAACTTCTGCTTCTGCAAGGGCAGTTCTCTCAGCCCAAGACCAAAACACAGGTTTGCTACGCTCAATTAAAAGCCCTTTTTTTGCAACAGAACATAAGGTACGGTAGATGTTGGCTTCAAACTTATAGTCCATTGTGACATAAGGTTTTTCCCAATCAGCAATAATCCCAAGAGTTTTAAACTCTTCTTTTTGTATATCTACAAATTTTGCAGCATGTTCACGACACAGTTTACGAATTTGTGCAGTTTCAAGAAGTTCTTTTTTCTTTTTACCACCAAGTTTTTTTTCTACTTGTTGTTCTATTGGAAGTCCATGACAATCCCAACCTGGAGTAAAACGCACAGATTTACCATTGAAATAATTATGTTTAATGATAATGTCTTTTAAAACCTTGTTGAGTGCATGACCAATGTGAATATGCCCATTTGCATAAGGAGGTCCATCGTGTAATGTAAAACTAGGAGCATCCTTACGGTTTGTTTTCATCTTTTCATAGATTTTTTTCTCATCCCACGCTTTGTAGCGTTTAGGTTCATTGTTGATTAAGTTTCCGCGCATTGCAAATGCAGTTGTTGGTAAAAGGAGTGTTTCTTTGTAATCCATATAAGCCTCAAAATTGTATATAAAGTTTTGCATTATATCTTTTTAGTGTTTAAAAGCCTATAAAAATGATATAATAGATGAAAATATTTTAAGGTATAAGCATTATGAAACTTCATGTTATTTTTATTGGAAATAAATTTGCATACAATAAGAGTTTACAAGCGTACGTTCTTCGTAAAATTGAGCAAAAAGTTGATTTTATAGATACAATTACTTACATAAAAGAGAGTGATAATTCGCTCTTTCTTTATCTCGAAGAAGAACTCAACTCATACACTAAGCTAATCATTATAACTACAAAACAGACGTATGCAACAGTAGGAAAACTCATCTCTACTACAACACAAGATAATTTAGTATTGAAAAATGGATTTTTAATCCCACAAAAAGCAACACTCTTTCAAGAAAGAAGCTACCTTTTAGAGTACGAAGAGAGTATAACGAATGTTTTGCAAGTAGATGAGGGAGAGAAGATGCCTGAAGTCTTAATGTATGAGACAAGTTCTCATGCAATTTGTCATGTTTTTGATGAAGAGAAAGAGACGACTTTAGCGATACTTAATCCTATAGCCCAAAGTTTTGAGGTACAATTAACAGTTGTTGAAAAAGTCTCCGGGTGGTTAAAAATAGATATCATAAGTAATAAGTATGGAAATATTTCTAAATTCACAGATTCTGCAAAGCAACTTTTACCAACAAATCTTATCGTTACATCTCACATAATGGCACATATTATTCAAAGGTTAGAAGCTGTTGGAAAAAAAGTTACCTTTGCTGAAAGTTGTACAGGAGGATTGCTTGCTTACTATTTTACAAAAAACAATGGCGCTTCGAATGTCTTTGATGGTTCTTTAGTTACCTATTCAAACTCTTTAAAAGAAAATTGGTTAGCAGTCTCAGCAGATTCATTGGAAAGTTTTGGAGCAGTGAGTAGCGAAGTTGTGAGTGAAATGAGTGATGGTGCTTTAAATGTGAGTGATGCAGCATATGCTTTAAGTGTCAGTGGAATTGCTGGCGATGGTGGTGGGTCTGAGTTAAAACCTGTAGGAACTGTCCATATTGGAGTTCGAACTCAGAACAAACATACAGAAGAACACTTAGTATTTCATGGAGATAGAAATTATGTGCAGCATCAAAGTGCTTTATATGCTATAAAAATGCTGCTTTTAGCGGATAAAACAACTTTTTTCTCAATTTGTATGAAAACATCTTGACATCTAAGGATGATTTGTCTATAATTTCGACCTCTTAACAAAGAGATTATGTCTTGTTAGCTCAGCTGGTAGAGCACGTCACTTTTAATGATGTGGCCGATGGTTCGAATCCATCACAGGACACCATTTATTTTTAAATGGGCGCTTAGCTCAGTTGGTAGAGCGCTACCCTTACAAGGTAGATGTCACTGGTTCGAGTCCAGTAGTGCCCACCATTTTTGTTACTTTTAGAAAAAAGTATAGTGACTTATTTTAGAGTGCGGTGGTAGTTCAGTTGGTTAGAATACCTGCCTGTCACGCAGGGGGTCGTGGGTTCGAGCCCCATCCACCGCGCCATTTTATTCCCATTTAGTTGGGCGCTTAGCTCAGTTGGTAGAGCGCTACCCTTACAAGGTAGATGTCACTGGTTCGAGTCCAGTAGTGCCCACCATTTTTTGTGACAACTTTTGTTAATGAAAGAAAGTGACCCTTTCGTCTAGTGGCCAAGGACACTATCACTTCATGGTAGTAACAGAGGTTCAAATCCTTTAGGGGTCGCCAATATTTTGGTGTTTGATTTAATTTTTTTCTTAATCAAGGAAGAAATAAATTTGCGGTGGTAGTTCAGTTGGTTAGAATACCTGCCTGTCACGCAGGGGGTCGTGGGTTCGAGCCCCATCCACCGCGCCATTTTTTGAATGATTTGCACTTATATTTGAAACTCACATACTAGAGTATGCTTCGCTTCAAATATAAGCACAACTCATTCAAAAAATACTTCTTAATAATCTCCCATTTTTTCTTCTTATATTATTATTTTATTAGCATAGACTTGTTATAATCTTATTACTTATAAACTCTCAAGGAAACATATTGAAATTATCTATTTTATTTGGTGGTGCTAGTTTTGAACATGAAATTAGTATTGTTAGTGCTATAACTTTAAAAGAAAAACTACAAGCTTTTGACCTCAATTTTATCTTTTGTGATTCAGACCACTCATTTTATCTTATTGATGCATCTGCTATGAAAGCAACAACTTTTTCTAAGGGTAATCATAAAAAAATGCCTTTACTTACTCTTAGCAATGGCGGTTTTGTACAAAAAAGTATGTTTAGTTCTACTGAACATAAAGAGGTTGTTTTAAATCTGATTCATGGAGCGGATGGTGAAGATGGTACTATCGCTGCACTTTTAGATTTTTACAATATTCGATATATCGGTCCTCGAACGGATGCGAGTATTTTTTCTTATGATAAACGCTATACAAAGTACTTGTGCGAAGCACGTGGTATTAAAACAGTGAAGTATGAAACACAGTATATAAATGAGCATAAAAATCTCTCTTTAGAATATCCAATTATTGTAAAACCAGCTTCTTTAGGGAGTTCTATTGGGGTAAGTATTGTCAAAGAGGAAAGTAAACTTGATTATGCTTTAGATACTGCATTTGAGTATGATACAAATGTTTTGATTGAACCTTTTATTGATGGAGTCAAAGAGTATAATCTTGCAGGATTTTATGCAGATGGTGCTTTTCACTTTTCGATTGTAGAAGAACCACAAAAAGAGGAATTTTTAGATTTTGAAAAAAAATATATGGATTTTTCACGAGTCGAACAAGTATTAAAAGCAGATATTAGTGATGAATTGAGAGTGAAATTAGAATCGAGTTTTGAGAAAGTTTATAGAGGAATGTTTGAAGGGGCTTTAATCCGTTGTGATTTTTTTGTTATCAACAATCAAGTCTATTTAAATGAAATAAATCCCATCCCTGGTTCTATGGCAAATTATCTTTTTGAAGATTTCCCATCTTCTATAGAACTTTTAAGTCTCTCCCTTCCAAATAAAAACAAACCTAAAGTGACTTATGAGTATATTCACTCTATATCGAGTGCTAAAGGAAAGTAATGGCGGTTAAGTCCATACAGTATAAGCAAGATACTTTTACTATCAGTTATGAAATTGTCAATCCAAATGCGAGTGTTGATTTGATGATACTCCATGGCTGGGGAAGTAATAAAAATCTCATGAAGCAATCTTTTTCTCCTTTTATGAGTGGTTTTCGTCATATATATATTGACCTTCCAGGATTTGGAAACTCTACTTGTAATGTTGCTTTAACGACGCAAGATGTTGCTCGCATTGTAGAACTTTTTATGGTAAATATCAATGCTTCAAAAGATATAGTTCTTGGACACTCATTTGGTGGGAAAGTGGCACTTTTACTTGAGCCAAAAGTACTCGTTTTAGTAGCAAGTGCAGGGATTTATGTGGAAAAATCTTTGAAAGTGAAAACAAAGATTTTTTTATTTAAAACACTTAAAATCTTTGGTCTTTCAAAGTTTCGCTCTCTTTTTGTAGCAGATGATGCCAAAGAGTTGAGTGAAGAGATGTATCAAACTTTTAAAAATGTTGTCAATGAAGACTTTTCTGAGAAGTTTCAAGTATACAAAGGTAAAGCATTGCTTTGTTGGGGTAAAGATGACACTGCTACACCGCTGAGTTCTGCTAGAAAAATTGAGACACTCATAGATGATTCTCAGCTTGAAGTCTATTCAGGGGATCATTACTTCTTTATGAAAAATGCAGAAGATATTGCACAAAAAATAGAAAAAAGATTTTTAGAGACTTTAGGAAAATAATATGGAAAATTATGAAACACTTGCTGCATTTGTTGTTAATGTAGTCTTTGTAACACTACTTGGTTGGTATTTGATTACAAATCTTCAATGGTATGACTATAAATTGACGCGTGTTGTTTTTAAACACCACAAGCCACAATGGCATATTATCTACTTTATTATTCCTTTTGTGGCTTACTATACGACAGGAAAGTTTTTTATAATCTTTTTCCTTTTTGCTGTTTTACCAGCTATATTTATTTGGCATAAACGGCTTGATAAAAAGCTTGTCTTAACATGGCGCGTACGGCGTTTTCTCATTATACTCATCTCTTTTACACTTTTGAGTGATGTTTTATGTACTTTAAAAGATATTTGTAAAGTTTATAGTGTTTTTATGCCTTTAGCTATGGCTTATATAGCAAGTTCTATCATAGAGAAATTTTTGTTTAATGTTTATAAAAAAGAAGCAAAACGTAAGTTACAATCTATGAAAGATTTACAAGTTATTTGTATTACAGGGAGTTATGGAAAAACAAGTATTAAAAATTTTGTCGCTCAGATACTCTCTAAAAAATACAGAGTCTATGCAACACCTAGAAGTGTCAATACTCTAGGCGGTATTATGGGGGATGTAAACAATAATCTTCCTTCAGATACTGAGATTTATGTTACAGAAGCAGGGGCAAGAGAGCGTGGCGATATTTATGATATTACGACTTTTATAGAGCCACAAGTAGCCGTTGTAGGGAAAGTCGGTGAAGCACATATCGAGTACTTTAAATCTTTAAACAATATTATTGCTACAAAATTGGAGATTATGAAATCTCCTCGACTTAAACAAGCATTTATTCATACTTCTGTGACAGATGAAGTGCATGAGAAAGTAACATTTTTTGGAGATGAGATAAGTGATGTCGAAGCAAATCTTGAAGGGACAAGTTTTAAAGTAACACTTGATAGCACTGTTTTAGAGTTGCACACAGAGATACTTGGAGCATTTCAAACGATGAATCTTGCCGTAGCTGTGCGAGTGGCAAAAACTTTTGGACTGAGTGATGCAGAGATTGTAGAAGCGGTGAAAAGACTCGAACCAGTAGAACATAGACTTCAAATGATAAAAGCAGGTGGAAAACTAATACTGGATGATGGGTATAATGGTAATATTGACGGTATGCTCGAAGGTGTGAGACTCTGTTCTTTACATACTGGACGCAAAGTGATTGTTACCCCTGGTCTTGTAGAGAGTAGTGAAGCTTTAAATCTACAACTTATAGAAGCGATTAATAATGTTTTTGATATTGTCATTGTGACAGGTGCTTTAAATGCAGAACTTTTTGAGAAAAATTTAACGGTGAAAAATAGGATTCTTTTAGCAGATAAATCAAATCTTACTCAAGTCCTTGCAAGTCAAACACATGCAGGCGATATTATACTTTTTGCGAATGATGCACCGAATTTTATCTAGTATTTCGTATCTTACTGCATTTGTTCTGAGTCTTTTAGTGCTTTTGATAGTGTACGATGCGACGGCACGCTATCTCTTCTCGGCAGGTTCTACAGCACTTCAAGAGTTAGAATGGCATCTTTTTGATGTTGTGATTTTACTCAGTATTGCTTATACATTTGAGCAAAATGCTCATGTACGTGTAGATATATTTTATGATAAATTTTCATTAAAGATGCAGACATTTATAGATATGCTTGCTATTGTTGTGTTTGTTCTTCCCCTTTCAGGACTTATTATTTATATAGGGTTTGATTTTGTGAGTATGAGTTTCTTACAAAATGAGGCTTCTTCTGACCCGGGTGGGTTGTCACACCGCTGGATTGTAAAATCTTTGATGCCTTTAGCCTTTGTGTTATTGTTTTTACAAGCACTTCGCAAACTCTTTCAAACATTTCAAAAGTATAGAACATTATGATTGCTTTAGTCATGTTCGTGCTTGCACTGGCACTTTTACTCTTCGGTATTCCTGTTGCATTTGCTTTTGGTGGAGTAGCGATGATTTTTGCTTTTGTAATTCCTGATGTAGGGTTTAATGTATTTAGTATTTTACCCTTTAGAATCTACGGAATTATGGGTAACACAACCCTCATGGCAGTCCCTCTTTTTATTATGATGGGACTCATTCTAGAAAAATCAGGCATGGCAGAGAAATTGCTTCTTTCTATGGCCTCACTTTTTAAAGGAGTCCGTGGTGGGCTTGGTGTGAGTGTTGTTATCGTCGGTGCTATTCTCGCCGCATCGACAGGAATTGTTTCTGCATCGGTAGTAATGATGAGTGTGATAGCCCTTCCTCTCATGATAAATGCAGGCTATAACAAATCTTTAGCCTCTGGAACCATCGCCGCTTCAGGAACACTTGGACAGATTATCCCGCCTTCTATCATTCTAATTGTACTTGGGGATGTCATGAGTGTAAGTGTTGGTGATTTGTTTATGGGGGCAGTGCTTCCAGGTTTAACACTTGTATCCTTATATATCACATATATTTTACTCAGAGCATATCTTAAACCACAAGATGCTCCAGCCATGCAAAGCGATGAAGATATAGATTTTTTAGATGTATTCAAAGCCATTATTCCCCCTTTACTCTTAATGATTTCTGTTTTAGGAAGTATTTTTGCAGGTATCGCTTCCCCTACAGAGTCAGCAGCATTTGGTGTTGTTGGGGGCATTGTTCTTTCCGCTTTCAATAAAACACTTAACTTGAAAATGCTCTCTTATGCTCTTTTTGAGACGATGAAACTCAGTGGTATGATTTTTATGATTCTCATTGGTGCGACTGCTTTTAGCTTGGTTTTTAACGAGCTTGGTGGAAGTGATTTGATTTTAGAATTTTTTAGTCAAGACATTGGGAATGTTTGGGTTTTTATTGGTTTGTCGATGCTGAGTATCTTTATACTTGGTTTTTTTATAGATTTTATAGAGATTAGTTTTATCATAGTCCCAATTTTAGTTCCCGTAATGGCTGCTTTTGGGATAGACCCTATTTGGTTTGCCGTGCTTATCGCTATGAATTTACAAGCCTCATTTTTAACTCCACCTTTTGGACTCTCACTTTTTTTCTTAAAAGGTGCAGCTGGTAATAGTGTGAGTACAATGGAAATTTATAAGGGTATAATACCTTTTATACTCTTACAACTGATTGGATTAGGCTTGGTACTTGCATTTCCTGATTTAGTATTTGCATTTTTATAAGGATAATAATGAAAGATATACTTTATGCCCCATGGCGCGACGAATATGTAACAAAAGAGAAGATAGAAGGGTGTGTGTTTTGTCATATTAGCACTCACAAAGAGGATGATACGAAGATGCACGTTCTCTATCGCGATAAATATTGTTTTGTTGTGATGAATAAATATCCTTACACTCCTGGGCATTTTATGATAATCCCTCATTTTCATACAGATAAACTTGAAGAGTTAGAGAGTACAACTTGGTTGCATATGTCTAACTTAGCACAAAAAGGTGTACAACTTTTAAAAGAGGGCTTTGGTGCGCATGGTGTAAACATAGGGATGAATTTGGGTGCAACGGCGGGGGCGGGGATAGCTGAGCATATTCATATGCATTTAGTCCCGCGTTTTAACAGAGATACTAACTTTATTACTTCGATTGGGCAAAATAGAGTCTATTCTACAGATTTTGAAAAAATATATGAAACCATAAAAGCATTGATACCAAAATATTTAGGAGAAGAAAATGGCTAACCCAGCACTTACCGTGATGCAACTTGAACTTGCACTCAATAATTTACAAAATACAATGGTCAGAGAAGATGGAAGTTTAGCACTCGATGATACATTTTTTAAAATGTTTGATGATTTGATGTTAAAACTTCAAGAGTCAAGAGCTATAGCAGAGGATTTGAGAAAAAAGTCTTAATCTTTTTTTTTGCTTTTGAGTGTAAAGTAAAAAATTCCTGCAATTACCACAAAAATAAGCATTCGTACTGTTAATGTTGTTAAGTCTGTTGTATCATTCATAAAAAGATTATAACATAGTTAAGGCTAGAAAGCGATATAAATGATACAAAAACTCTCCTAACTTAGGTAAATCCGATGAGAAATAGGCTCAGAAATTGCTAGTAGATTTAAAAAGTCACAAGTATGAAACTAAAACAGAAAAAGCTACTTTTAGAAGAGTTAAAAACAGTAAAAGATTTTAG
>JALUWV010000048.1 GCA_027019335.1 Sulfurimonas sp.
TGGGGCAACTGCTTCGTGTCCATACCGATAAAAAAGTAACAATCATTGCTGCAAGTAGTGCACAACTCAAGCAAGTGGGACTCTACGATACCAAAGAGATTACAAAAGTTACGGCTGGATATATTCTCAATATTATCTCAAAAGATGAACTAATTATTTCTCTTAATAAACCTGACGCAAAAAGGCGACGAAGAAAAACTTCTATTTTACTTGATGACCTTAAAAATGGTGATTATGTAGTTCATGAAGATTATGGGGTCGGGATTTTTGAAAAAATAGAACAAACAGAAATCCTCGGTGGTGTGAAAGATTTTATCGTAATTAAGTATGTTGGTGATGATAAAATTTTACTCCCTGTTGAAAACTTAGAGTATATTGACCGCTATATTGCTAGTGGAGGGAGTCTGCCTGTTTTAGATAGACTCGGCAAAGGGAGTTTTGGAAAACTCAAAGCAAAAGTCCGTAAGCGTTTACTCGAAATTGCAGGGCAAATTGTCAATACTGCAGCCGCACGTTCTTTGATAAAATCTCCTAAAATTGACATCGCAAAAAATGAATTACAAGCCTTTCAAAAGCTCTCCGGATTTGAGTATACTGTAGACCAAACACAGGCTATTGATGAGATTATAGGGCAGATGCGTTCAGGGCATATTATGGATAGACTCCTCAGTGGTGATGTTGGTTTTGGAAAAACAGAAGTGGCACTCAACACGATTTTTGCTGCCTTCAAATCAGGTTATCAGTCTGCATTTATTGTTCCCACAACACTACTTTCAGCACAGCATTGGCGCTCTTTAGATGAACGATTTGCTGGCATGGGTATACGCTATGCAAAACTCGATAGATTTGTGAGTACTAAAGATAAAAATGCCATCATAAAAGGACTTGCTTCGGGTGAAATAGATACTGTAGTGGGAACACATGCTCTCTTTGGATTGGAGTTTAAAAAGCTGGGTGTTGTGATTATTGATGAAGAACATAAGTTTGGGGTAAAACAAAAAGAGAAGATTAAAGAGTTGTACCATAATGTACATCTGCTCTCTATGAGTGCTACGCCGATTCCGCGTTCACTTAACCAAGCAATGAGTTCGATAAAAACTATGAGTCAGCTTTTGACACCGCCAAGTGAAAGGCAAGGGGTGCGAACCTTTGTCAAAGAGTATGATGAAAAGCTTATAAAAGAGGTAATACTTCGTGAACTCCGCCGTGGTGGACAGGTTTTTTATGTGCATAATTCAATTGACCATATGCCTATCAAACTCGGTGAACTTAAAGCGATTTTACCAGAACTTCGAGTCGTAATGTTGCACTCGAAAATCTCAGCCGTCGAGACAGAAAAAGAGTTACTCAAATTTGAAGCAGGGGAGTATGATTTGATGATAGCGACAAGTATCATCGAATCAGGCATTCATATGCCACGTGTCAATACTATCTTAGTCGATGGAGCAGATAGATTTGGAATCGCCGACTTGCACCAACTCCGTGGAAGAGTAGGGCGTGGAAGTGTGGAAGGTTTTGCTTACTTTGTCGTGAAAAATAAAGAAGCACTTACCGATGAAGCGAAAAAACGACTCTTAGCTTTAGAATCGAACTCCTTTTTAGGGAGTGGAAGTGTGCTTGCTTATCATGATTTAGAGATTCGTGGTGGTGGGAACTTAGTAGGAGATGCACAGAGTGGACATATAAAAAATATAGGCTACTCCCTTTACTTGCGAATGTTAGAAGACGCCATCAAAGAGTTAAGCAATACCCAAGAGAGTGCGCGTGCAAAAGTAGATATAAAACTTACTATCTCTGCGTTTATCTCTGATGAGGTTGTCAAAGAAGATAGACTGCGTTTAGATGTTTACAGACGCCTCTCTCAATGTGAAAATGCAATAGAAGTATATGAGATTGAAGAAGAACTCAATGATAGATTTGGAACGCTTGACACCCCGACAAAACAGTTTATAGAGTTAATGGTAATTAAGCTTTTGAGCTTAGAAAAAAAGATAAAATCCATTATGAACTATGGACAAAATATTACCGTGACCTACTTCAATGAATCAAGAGAAACGATAAAATCGAAAAGTAAAGATGATGATGACATCATCAAAGCGACACTTTTTTATCTCAGAAATAATAAACCAAAGGTACTGTAGTGAAAATAGCTTTTATCGGGGACATCGTAGGACAACCAGGACGTAAGATGCTTCAAAACCATTTGCAAAAAATCATACAAGAAGAAGCCCTTGATTTTGTGATAGCTAATTATGAAAATGCCTCTCATGGCTTTGGCTTGACAATGAAAAATGCAGATGAACTTTTTAGTGCAGGGGTAAATGTGATGACAGGGGGAAATCACTCTTGGGATAAAAAAGACATACTTCCTCTCTTTGATTCTCGTGAGATTTTACGTCCGCATAACTACCCTGAGGGAGTAGCAGGCACAGGACTTAAAACCTATGAAGTCGCAGGTGAAAAGCTAGCAGTTTTAAACCTTATGGGACACTTCTCAATGCCTTATACTGACAATGCTTTTCGTTGTGCATTAGAGAGTGTGAAGCACTTAAAAGAAGAGGGTGTGCAAAATATCTTTATAGATTTTCATGCAGAAGCAACAAGTGAAAAACGTGGACTTATGATGATGCTTCATGGTCAAGTGAGTGCGATTGTCGGTACACATACCCATGTAAGTACTGATGACTTGCAAATAGCACATAACACTCTTTATCTTACAGATATTGGTCTCACAGGGTGTCGTGATAATGTGATAGGGATGGATAAAAAAGCCCCTATAAGTCAGTTTGTGACAGGTCTTAAATCGCACTATGACATTCCAAAAAAGTGTAAAAAAATCATGCAAATAGTGATAATGGATTTAGAAGAAGGTTTGTGTAAAAGTGCTTATAAACTCAAAGTATTTGATGATGGTCGAGTTTTTAGAACGGATGCTTGGAGTGAAGAAGCTTAGGCAGTAATGCGGTAGTAGTTTTCGTTTGCTATATATGCATTTACCATTTTATGTTTCATGATTGACTCTTTTGCTTCTTGTGCTTGTGGAGGCATTTTTGTGTCAATTCTTGGTGTTTGATTGAGGGTTGCTTTTGGTTTGATGAGTAAAGAAAATATTTTACTATTATCACTGTATGCATTTTTTGCACTATCAAAAGTTTTCATTTTAGAAAATTTAAGTTTTTGAGTATTTTTTTGCATATCTTGCTGGAGTTTCTGTTGGTTATTTAAAACCTTATAATCAGAAATATAGTTAATAGGAAGATGAAGAGTCTGTGTCTGTAGCTTTGTCGGCTGAGGGTCGAGTGCTTTAGTAAAAGAACTACTCTCTGTCCTTCGCTCCTCTTTTTTGCTCTCTTGTGACTTAGGAGTACGATTGGTATCAATGAATGTAGTATAAGAAGAAACAAACATAATCAATCCTTTTTTAAGTCTTTACTGAGTATTATAACATAAAATTATTGAAAAATAGAAGGCTTCTTATGCTCGCGCAAAAAATCTCTCAAGCTAAAGCAAAACTTTTAGTGGATTATCCTTACTTTGGAACATTGGCTTCAAAACTTGCATTGGTAAAAAATGATAATATAGAAGCATTTAAAAGCAATGGAATCACACTTGAATATAATGATGAGTACTTAGAAAAACTGGAGATAAGTGAGTTAGAATTTATCTTTGCAAATGGAGCAATGCATGCAAGTTTAGCACATGAAAAACGCAAGCATAATCGTAGTGGCTGGTTATGGCAGATGGCAACTGATATGGCTATAAATGATATGCTTGTAAGTAATGGTTTGGATATGCCCTATGGTACTCAGTATAGAAAAAGATTTTCTGGAATGTATGCTGAAGAGATTTATGCAGAGCTAAAAGATGATATTTTACGAGAGGATGAGGGCTTAGAGTATGAGGCTGATGACCTTGAAGATGTGCAAAATCAAGAGGAACAAACCAAAGAAGCTCTGCAAGAAGAGATGCTTCAAGAACAACTCTTCGCAGAAGAAGCTATCGCACAACTTGAAAAAGAGTTCAAGCGAGGCGAAGCACCGCTAATGATAGAACGATTTTTTCAGCTCAATGCATTTGGAAAAGTAGATTGGCGAGAGGAAATCAAGTCTGCTTTAGATAGATATTTTCGTGATGATTATGCACTCTTACCACCAAGTAAAAAACTCCTCTCTTATGGTATCTATCTTCCTTCAAACATTTCGCAAACATTCCGTTTGGTTATTGCTATCGATAGTTCTTCATCCATCGATAATACACTGTTAAATCAGTTTCTAAGTGAGGTAAACTTTTTAATGGCATTAGTGCAAAACTACCAGATAGAACTTTTAGTCTGTGATGACAAGGTGCAATCACACACAACATTTACTAGTGGCGATAGTTTAGAAGTGAATCTTCAAGGAAATGGTGGCACTGATTTTCGACCTGTTTTTGCGTATTGCGAGGAAAACTTTGATGAGGTGAAGCTTCTACTTTATTTTACAGATTTGGAGGGAATTTTTCCTACAAAAACACCAAATTATGAAGTAAAATGGGTAAGTGAAAAAGAGAAGGAAGTTCCTTTTGGAGAGAAAATTTTGTTGATTTAGGAAAAGCTGATAAAATGCTAAAGAAGGATGAAATGATGTGTTTTATTATAGCGATGACTATTTATGCAGGAAGTTACTTTTTTTACCAACACGGATTATATGCGCAAGCTATTATGGGAGTTGCACTTGCGACACCCATGTTGGGCTTCTTTATTTATAAAATCATAAAAAACAGAAGATGCTTTTTTGGTTCAGATACTGACTGTAATAATATAAATAATCACTAAGGATTATTTGGCGATAAAATCATTTTACAGCCATTTTCATACTCAGTATCACATTGTAAAACATAAGCATTCTTTTGTGCAAGATTCTTTGCAATCGCAAGTCCCAATCCAAAACCACTTTTTAAGCGATTTTTACTTTTGTCAACTGTGTAAAAAGCTTGGAAAATTTTTTCACACTCATCATCCATGATACCTATACCTGTGTCTTGTACTATCAGTGAATTGTTTTCAAAAAATAGAATTATACTACCACTATTTGTAAATTTAACACTATTATTGAGGAGATTCATGAGAATCTTTTTTAGGTCTATTTTAGTAAATTCAAGTGCATCATTTTCTTGTATATTATTCACCAGTTTTACTCCGTTTTGTGGTTCAATGAGTGCAAATATCTCTTCATCTATCAGTTTTTTGAGTACAATTTTCTCTCTTCTTGCAACACTTTTTAAAGAGTGGATAAACAAAAGTACATCACTGAGTAGTTCATTCATATAGCTTGTTTCAAGCTTGACTTTTTGTAAAATAGTGGGGAGTTCTTTTTGAGAAATGAACCCATCTTCAATAGCTTCGATATTGCCAGCAATTATAGTTAAAGGTGTTCTGAAATCATGTGCAAAAGAGCGAACCATCCATGTAAGTTCACTGTTCTTTGCTTTCAATTCATTGATGGATGTATCAAGTTGAGTAGAAACAGTGTTGAGTGTTTTATGAATATCTGCTATCTCTTTTATGGACTCATTCGTTCCATAAGCGGTGAAATCTTCCTCAGCTATTTGCAGTAATCTTTTTTGGATAAATATAAACTTTTTTGAAAAGAAACTTCCTAGTATGTAGCTTAAAAAGGCGATGATAGGAAGTGTAAGAACAATGGTTATGACTATCTTTGAAAACATTTTCATACCGATGGGAACATCTATGATATAAAATGTCATAAATGCAGTAAATATTGCGATGATAAGTCCTGCAATAAGGTATAAAAGGAGGAGGAGTTTTTTAATGCTCATTGATGATATATCCTTGTCCGTGTACTGTTTTGATATACTCTATTGTATCAAACTTTTTTATCTTTTTTCTGATGTGTGAGATATGTGAGTCAATGCCCCTGCTATCAATTTCACCTAAGTTGTTTTCATAAATCAGATACGATAACTCTTCTCGTGAAAAAAGTTTTTTAGGATGAGTTAAGAGAGTGAAAATAAGGAGATATTCGCTTGGAGTGAGTGGGAGTTTATAGCCATTGATTTTAATCTCTTTTTTATCATTCTCAAGCAAAATATTTTGTGTGATTATGGATGTTTGAGATGTTAAAGTATCTGCTCTTTTAAAGTGTGAGGTAACTTTTGCAAGTAACTCCTTTGGGCTAAAAGGTTTTGTGATGTAGTCATCTGCACCATAACTGTAGCCCTTGAGTTTTGTCTCTTCTTCATCAAGCGCACTGACTAAAATGAGAAAAGTTTGCGGAGAGTGTTCTCGAAATTTTTTGCACAGAGTAATCCCATCAATGTAAGGGAGCATAATATCGACAGTTGCTAGGTCATATTGATTTGTACTCAGAAGTGAAAGAGCTTCTCTCCCATCAGATGCTACATCTACATCGTACAAAGAAGTTTGAAATCTTTGTACGATTAAGTCTGCTATGGCTTTTTCATCTTCGATGATAAGAACTCTTTTTTTCATCTGTTATTTAAAATGTTTTTTGAAAATGTGTAAAGAGATAGTCATCATTTTTCACACTTGCATGACATGAAATACATCCTTGTGTTCCTTTTGTCCATGGTTTATAAGCATCTTTTGTTTTGACAAAACGAGCATAACCCCAGTTGTCGCCATTGTGATTAAATGTATTACTTTTCTTTACCATATACTCAACTCTTTGAATTTTATCTGCTTCAAGCGCACCTGCCCAAGTGGGCATTTTTTTAACACTCCATCCAATTTTTACAACTTTACTTCCCTCAGGCATAATTTTTGCATGATGGCTCAGGGCATTGAAAGCTACTGGATTTGCTAAGATATAGCGTATTTCATTTTTATCAGTTCTAAAGTGTGTAGCAATAATTTTATAATTTTGATACCCCTCTATCTCTTTAAATGGCAAGTTGTTTTTTGGCATTTTTAAATCTGGCACTTGAGAATTATTTGTTAAATAGACATCAGATTGTGCAAATAGGCTTGAACTTAATGCTAATGATAGCAAAATTTTTGTTACTGTTTTCATAGAAAATTTCCTTGTATTTTTAAGTTACAAGCATTATAAACACAAGTTGTGGAGATTGTCTAAAGATGTTTTATATGTAAATCACTTACAAATCATCAAAATTGACATCATAATCTGTAAGCATATTGATATACTCTAAACTCTCTATAGTATTGTTGATACGACATGAAAACTCCTCTTTTGAAAAAGGTTTTTTGATGTAGTCATTGGCGCCTTTTTTTAAGAACATGGCTAAGGTTGCAGAGTCATTATCTGAGGAAAGTACCATGATTGGGAGTTTCTTTTTGTCATATATCTTTCTAATCTCTTGTGTGAGTTCGAGTCCATCCATCACTGGCATATTGTAATCTGTGATGACTAAAGAGATGTCGTCGTATGTTTTGAGCATACCTAAAGCTTCTTCACCATGAGCGACAGCTATGACTTGAAAGTAGAGATTTTGAAGGAGATTTTGCATCTGTTTACGTACAACCATAGAGTCATCGACTAAAAGAATCTTATGTGCCTTGTTTTTTTCAAGTCTTTGGAGGCTTTGCACAATATATTTTATATCTTCAATGCCCCCCTTGTTTACATAGTCAATGATGTTTTTTTGAAGCATTTTTTCTCTAAAATCATGGTCAATATTACCACTTAAAACGATGACTTTTTCTCCCTTGCTTAAAACATAATCAACGACTTCACCATTCGGTGCATCAGGAAGATTAATGTCTAAAAGAGTACTAAAATAACTATACTTATGTAAAAAAAGTTTTGTTTCTTGCAGTGAGTAGGCTATATCTACTTCGCATTGTAAAGTATCTCGAATTGTTTTGGCGATAAGGTTTGCAAGTGTTTTGTTGTCATCTACAACTAAGATTCTATTGTCCATAAAAAGTCTCCGAATAAATATTAGTTTATTTTAGCTAAAATTCGACAATGAATTTCTTAAATCTTACAATTGATAAACTTCAAAACAAACAAAATGTCTTTTTAACTGGTGGGGCAGGAGTTGGTAAAACAACAATGATACGTGCTGTGATAGAACATTTTGAAGGTGAAGCAAAAAAACTTGCTAAACTTGCCTCAACGGGAATGGCTGCAACACTCATAGGAGGACAAACACTTCATAGTTTTTTAGACCTTGGTATAGCTAATGATATCGCAGAGTTAGAAGCTAATGGAAAATTTACAATAAAAAAGAAGATAAAAAAGCTTGTCAGTGCGATGGATGTCATCGTGATAGATGAAATCTCTATGGTAAGTGATAGTTTGTTTGAAATGATAGCCTTGCGTTTATCACAAGCAGAGTTTCAAGGTGTTCTTTTAGTTGTTGGAGATTTTTTACAACTCCCACCAGTGATACGTGGAAATGGTGAAGTGAAGTATGCTTTTGAATCACAAGCATGGGAAGATGCTCAGTTTGAAAAGATAGAATTAACACATATTTATAGAACAGATGATGTGGCATTTATTGCCCTTTTAAATCAGGTGCGTTTTGGGTTTGTAGATGAAAATGTGCATAATAGTCTTAATGAGTTTATTAAACCTTTACCTCATGATTTGAGTCAATTTACTTTTCTATTTGGAAAGAACATTTCAGCATCTAAGCACAATACAATGCAGCTAGAATTTATAGAGAGTGAACTTTTTATAAAAGAAGCACAGATAGTAAAACATAAAAAATCAACAAAAGAGCAAGAGATAGAACGCTTTATGTTGGATGCTCGTATAGAAAAAGAGCTTGCTTTAAAAGTAGGGGCGCCTGTGCTTTTTACAAGAAACTCGTGGAACTATTTTAATGGTGAACGCGGAGTTGTTGTGAAAATAGACACAGCAAATGTCTACGTGCAAAAAAGTGATGCACAAGTAGTAAAACTTGAAAGTGTCGCTCAAAGTAAAGCTATTTGGAATGAAAAAACAGTCGATGGCAAGAAGGAAATCTTAGAAGAAAATATCTTTAGTGTCTATCAGTTTCCTATAAAGCTCGCATTTGCTATAACTATTCATAAGTCACAAGGGATGAGCATAGAAAATCTCATCATAGAAACAAATGAAATCTTTGCACCTTCTCAATTTTATGTGGCACTCTCTCGAAGTTCGCATCCGCAAAATCTTATACTCATCGCCCCAAATAAACAATGGCATCAGATAATCTTTGTCAATACTAAAGCCCTTCAACAATGTTAAGAAAAATAGATAGTGGCATACTCTTTATGCTTGGAAGTGCCTTGATTTCAGCACTCAATGGTGCTGTTGCAAAGATACTTAGTGAAGATATGTCCGCATTAGAGATAGTTTTTTTTAGAAATATCATTGGGGTATTTCTCATTTTAATGACACTAAAACATACTCCTCCAAAATTGATAGGTGGAAAATTTCATCTCCTTTTTACACGTGGATTTTTTGGTTTTTCTGCGATGATACTCTTTTTTTATACGATAACCGTCATTCCTTTAGGGGAGGCAATTACACTCAATAAAACTTCCCCGCTTTTTGTCTCCATCTTAGCCTATTATCTTCTAGGCGAGCATTTAAGTAAACGTACACTTCTTGCTCTTTTGATTGGCTTTGTTGGTGTTATTTTGATTACACAACCTTTTGGATTACAGATTTCTTATGAGCATATACTTGGCATACTCGGTGGTTTTTTTGCCGCAGCTGCTTACACAACCATCAAAAAAATAAAAGATATTTATGACTCCCGTGTGATAGTCCTCTCTTTTGTAGGAGTAGGGTCTTTGCTGCCTGCCATTTTATTTAGTATCGCTCCTTTTGTAGAAGTTCCTCACTCTCTTGCCTTTTTATTTCCTGCATTTATGGTACCAGATACTTTTTACTTGTGGAGTATGATTGCATTTATGGCACTTATCTCTACATTTTCTCAATGGTTACTTACTAAAGCTTACAGTGCTTCTAACTTGAGTATTGTTGGAGTGATTAGCTATACAAATATTCCTTTTGCTATAGGTTTTGGTTGGATGTTAGGAGATAATTTTCCTGATACTCTGACTTTTAGTGGGATAGCTTTGATTGTTTTTGGAGGTGTTTTAGTGGGGTGGAAAAAGTAAAAAAAAAGTCTTATTAACGATGCCCTAATACTAAAGTGTCATAATTTCACTATATTAATTTTTAGGATTTTATAGTGAACAAAATAATTATCGTTTCTATCCTCATGTTTGGTACTCTTGCCCAAGCACTTACTTTAGAAGAGTGCATAGACAAATCTATACAATCACACCCCGATATAAAATATGCTCTTTTAAATGTAGGTTCAAGTGAGGACGCAATAAAAATTGCAAAATCAGATTATCTTCCTCAAGTGACACTCAATGCGGAGTATGACCCTACTCGTACATATGTTTTACCTGTGAATGGTACTTTTCAAACCAAAGATAGTGATGGGTGGTCTGTTGGCGGCGTCTTGCATCAAAAAATTTGGGATTTTTCAAAAACAAGTGCAAATATAGAAGCCAAAAGAGCTTCCAAAGATGTCGCAAAACTCACACTCAAAGAAGCAAAAGCACTTCTTGCTTATAGAGTCAAGTTGCAGTATGAGTTGATGCTTGTCCAAGCAGAAGCAATACAAGTAAAAGAGAAAGATTTGAGACTCAAAGAGGAGTTGTTCAAACAAGCAGAAGCTTTTGTGCGTAATGGGCTGAAAACAGAGGTAGATTCTACACGGTTTTTATCTGCGGTGTATCTCGCAAAGGATAATCTTGCTATTGCAAAAGCTAGCTATGAAAAAGCAAAAGTAAGTTTAGGTTTATATATGGGGGAGGTGCTTCCTCAAGATGTTGTCCTTCAAAACACCTTGAAGCCAATCACCTCTTTAGATGTGGATGAAAAGACTCTTTTGAAGAACTCACTTACACTTAAAACACTGCAAAAAAGTATACAAGAAGAGGGGTCGAACTATAAGGTAGCAAAGGCTTCTCACTATGGTTCTTTAGATGCTACTGCTTCTTATACAGAGCAACGTACACTGAACCAGTATGACTCCTCTCTTGTTGGTGTTACATTGAGTATTCCCCTTTATAGTGGAGGAAAGACATCTGCACAAGTACAACTTGCTGTTATAAATAGACAGAAAACACAAGCAACATACATGAGTAAAAAACGAGCTATTCAAGAGGAGTTTGAAAATCTTTTGATTGATATAAAGAGATATGCACAGACGATTCAAGCAAGAGAAGCCGAGCTTAAAACAGCACAACAAACGCAAAAACTTTTAGCTGCAAGATATAAAGAGGGGCTTTCTACTTATATCGAAGTTTTAGATGCAAATGCAATTATACTTGATGCGAAGCTCTCTTTACTTCAAGCGATATATGAACAGAGTAGTGCGATACATAGAGTAGAATATTTACAAGGAAAAATAGTATGATAAAATATATAATTGGTCTCGTGGCACTTATTTTGGGTGTGACTCTTTTTTACAATAAGGTCTATCTCCCTAAAACAACTTTCAAAACAGTAAAAGTAAAAGAGGGTGTACTCGAAGAGAGTGTTCGAGGCATAGGCAATGTTGGAGCAAAAAATATTTATAATATTACAGCACAAAGTGGTGGAAAAATCTTAGAGATTTTAAGTGATGAGGGGGAGTGGGTTAAAAAAGGCGACCTACTTATTGTAATGGATGGTGTTGATTTAGCCGAACAACTTGAAGTGGCTCAGGCAAATTTGACAAAGGCGAAGTATGATTTGGCAGGGTATGAGAGTGAGCTTACTAATCTCAAGGCACAAGAAGTATTGTTGCAAACAACTTATAAGCGTTATCGAAAACTAAAAGAGCAAAATTTTGTATCACAAGCCGAGTATGATAAAGCAAACACGGATTTGCAAAGTATAAAAGCGAGTATAAGTGCTTCTGTATCACATAGTAATGGGGCAAAAGCAAATATCGTCGTGGCACAGAAAAGTATAAAAGTGGTGCAAGCGAAGATTGATAGACTCAAGGTATATGCTCCTAGTGATGGCTATGTGATTGCCAAAGAGGTTGAGGTCTCACAAGATGTCATTCCTTCTGCAACCCTTTTACAAATCGTTGATGCAAAAACATTATGGGTAAAGACGAAGATTGATGAGAGGGTAAGTGCGCAGATAAAACTTGGACAGAGTGCGACGATAAGTTTGCGTTCACAACCAAACAAAGTCTATAAAGGGGTGGTTAAAAGAGTTGTGAGTGTGAGTGATGCCGTTACTTTAGAGAGAGAAATAGATGTAGCATTTACAACTCTGCCACAACCGTTTTTTATAAATGAACAAGCTGAAGTAAATATCGCAGTCAAAAGCTATACGGATGTAGTAACAATCCCCTCAAAAGTAGTAGTACAAGAGGGTGGTGTCCTTGGTGTTTGGGTTGTGAAGAGTAGTCATGTAGAGTTTCAAAAGATAGATATTATTGGGCAAAATGATGATGCTATCGCTGTATCAAATATTGCGAAAAATACGCAGATAGTGATACCTAATAAAAACAAAAAAACTCTTACAAATGGGATGAAAATCCACCTATGATTCACTTAGCAAAAGAGGACATTAGACATACCTTAGGCAAATTTATTGTTACTGCTATGGGGGTTGGTATGCTTCTCGGGATTGTGCTGATTATGATAGGGGTTTATCGTGGTATGATAAGTGATGCTGAGGTGTTACTTAAAGATTTGGATGTAGATTTGTGGGTGGTTCAAGAGAATACTTTAGGACCATTTGCTGAGGCTTCAAGAGTGCATGAAGATTTGAAATATACTATCAAAAATATACCTGCCATAGATAAAAGTGAAGCCATAACTTTTCAAGCACTGCAACTGCCCCTTCCAGATAAAAAGCTCTCTGTTTTAGCAATAGGGTATGATATTTATGGAGAGATAAACCCTATCAATCCACAAAGATTAATCGCAGGAAGAGTGTTGCAACATAATCATTATGAGATAGTTGTGAGCGATAAAACAGGGTACAAACTTCATGATACTATCAGATTAGGGCGAGATAGTTATATGGTTGTAGGGATTACACACGGGACAGTTGCTTCAGGGGGAGACCCACTTGTTTATATAAGTTTAAAAGATGCTCAGGTACTACAGTTTACCTATACAAACAAACGTATACAGAGTGATAGAGCCAGAGGGATTATCAACAAAGATTCCCATCTTGTTAATGCAATTATAGCCACACTGCATAAGGGGTATAATGTAGATAGTGTAGCAGAAGATATACGAAAATGGAACCATAAAAGTGTTTATACTAAAGCCCAACAAACGGCTGTTTTAACAAAATATGTTGTAGAAAAAGCTTCTAAACAGATAGGACTTTTCACCGTTATCTTGATAGTGGTTTCGACGATTATTATCTCCCTCATTATCTATACTATGACCTTAGAGAAGATGAAAGAGATTTCTATCATGAAATTGATGGGCTTGCCAAACAGTATGATAATTAAGATGATTGTCGAAGAGACACTTCTGCTTGGTGTATTGGCATTTATCTTTGGAAATATTTTTGCACATCTTATTTATAGTAAGTTTCCAAAAAATGTAGTCTTAGAGAACCCTGATGCTTTTGTTCTCTTTTTTATAGTAGTGCTAGCTTCTATACTTGCCTCATTTATAGGGGTCAAAAAAGTAATCAGTGCTGACCCCCAATCAGCGATAGGAGGATGATATGAGTAAACAGGCTATAAAAGTAGAACATCTCCATAAATCTTTTGGCAAAGGGGATACCTTTGTAGATATTATTCAAGATGCAAGTTTTAGTATAGATAAGGGGGAACTCGTGGCACTTGTTGCTCCAAGTGGTGCAGGAAAAACAACACTTTTGATGATGCTCGGATGTGTTGATAAGCCAAATTCTGGAACGATTTACATAGGGGATGAAAAAGTATATGAAAACAGATGGCTTACAAAAGAGACACGTAAAATACGCAGAGAAAAAATAGGCTTTATTTTTCAAGCGCACTATTTGATTCCTTTTTTAAATATTATTGACAATCTTACTCTTTTGCCACAATCAAATGGTACAAAGGAGAAAGTCTCAAAACAAAAAGCAAGAGAACTGTTAGAGTATTTTGACATAGCAGATAAAGAGAACTCTATGCCCTCGCAACTCTCAGGCGGGCAAAATCAGAGGGTGGCAATCGCAAGAGCTTTAGCCAATAATCCGCAAATTATTTTAGCAGATGAACCAACTGCTGCCCTCGATATGCAACGCTCCGTAGATGTTGTGAAAATGCTTAAAAAAATAGCAATAGAGCAGGGTGTAGCTATTGTGATGGTAACCCATGATGATAGAATGTTACAGTATTGCGATAGAGTTATGAAAATAGAGGATAAAAAAGTTGTCTTTGATTAAACCGAAACATTATATACTTTCACTATGTCAAAAATATTACTCTTAGAAGACGATGAAGTCTTAGCGGAAACATTGGTAGAGTTGTTACAGGATGAAGGCTTTGAGGTTACACATATAGTGGATGGGGAGATGGCTTTAGATACTACTTTTGTGCAATCTTTTGAACTTTTGCTCTTAGATGTGAATGTTCCTTTTATCAATGGTTTTGAAGTACTTGAGAGTTTACGAAATAGTGGAGATATGACTCCTGCGATCTTTATAACTGCACTCACAGATGTAGCATCACTCTCGCATGGTTTTGATGTTGGTACAGATGATTATATTAAAAAACCTTTTGATTTTGATGAGTTGGTTGTACGGATAAATGCCCTCATTAGAAAAGCATACCATACCTACGCCAATGAGATTAAAGTAGATGATTTTCGTTTTGTAATAGAGAAAGATGAGTTATATCAAGGGGCTGATTTTGTAGCACTCTCTCCTTATGAGTTACAGATTACAAAATTATTGTTTCAAAATCTCAATAAAACTGTAGCCAAAGAGTTGATTTTTGAATACCTGAGTCAAGGAAAAGAGATGAGTGAAGGTGCTTTGCGTGTACATATTAATAAGCTTCGTAGAGTTGGTTTACCTATTACAACGATTAAAGGCATAGGATACCGACTTGCATCATCATGAAAGAACAGCTTTTTTAAAATTTTTTGTTACTTACTTTGTGAGTGTTGCACTCCTTATCTTAGTAGCAGGGTATCTTTACTTTACACAAATTTATAATCACTATCTTAAAACCGAAGAGTTTTCACTTATAGAGTATGCAAGACATATAAAAATGGGTGAGGGCATACAACACTACTCTACGAGTGAATACAGACATACATATGTGGCAGTAGAGAAGCATATAAATATAAGAAACTTTACAGTTTCTAAAACAAATTTTTCTAAAATGATACCCATGAACCGAACGCTGTATTATCTTAAAGTGATAAAATCAAAAAAGAGTTTTGATACAAAAGTAGTAGATTTAAAGATAGAAGTTCTTCTCCTTCAACTCTTTTTACTGCTCCTTTTTGCTTATATAAGTTACAAACTTGCCAAAAGTGCCTTGCGACCACTACAAGAGAGTATAGCAACGCTAGATAAGTTTGCAAAAGATTTAATCCACGATTTGAATACGCCTGTTACTTCGATGAAACTCAATTTGAAATTACTCCAAAAAGTTCCAGAACTCCATGATAACAGTGCTGTTGTAAGACTTAAAAAGAGTGTGCATGATATTTCAGAACTGCATGAGAGTTTAACTACTCTCCTGCAAGAAGAGACTTTCCAAATGGAGTTATGTAATCTCTGTGAGATTGTAGAAGATGTCGTACAGACACAAAAACAGTTATATCAGGAGTTACATTTTAGCGTTGAATGCTCTTCTTTAAAGGGAAAAATCAACAAGAATGCGATGAAACAAATCCTTCAAAATATCATATCTAATGCCTGTAAATATAACAAAAAAGATGGCTATGTGAAGATTTATACAAAAGAGAATGCTCTTTACATAGAAGATAACGGTCATGGCATCAAAGAACCAAGCAAAATTTTTCATCGTGCATATAGCGAAAAACAGAGTAGTGGGATAGGTTTAGACATCGTAAAACGACTCGCTCATGCTATGAACATAACAGTAAAAGTAGAATCTTCTTTAGAGGGGTCAATTTTTATTATGAGTGGGTTTTATTATGAGAGGAAAATATTTTAGAAGAAGGTCTATCATCACTCCAAAAAGGAGTGAAGAGAGAAGAAGTTTCTATAACTCTTCTTCGTGTTTTCCTAAGTACTCAGCAACACCTTCAGTAGTAGCTTTCATACCTTCATCACCTTTTTCCCAACCAGCAGCACATACTTCACCATGCTCATCAGTAAATTGCATTGCGTCTACCATACGAATCATTTCATCGATGTTACGACCAAGTGGTAAGTCATTGATTACTGCATGACGAACTGTTCCTTTGCCATCAATTAAGAATGAACCACGAAGCGCAACTGCTTCACCGAAAAGTACATCATAATCTTTAGAGATTTGCTTTGTAAGGTCAGCTACAAGTGGGTAACCAACTCTTCCAATTCCACCTTCATTGATTGGAGTTTCTCTCCATGCGAAGTGAGAAAATTGGCTATCTACTGAACAACCGATAACATTCACACCACGGTCTTTAAACTCTTGAAGTCTGTGGTCAAAAGCGATAAGCTCTGATGGACAAACGAATGTAAAGTCAAGTGGATAGAAGAAAAGAACTGTCCCTTTTTCACCCATGTTTGCTTTAAAATTGAAATCTTCAACGATTGAACCGTCGCCTAAAACTGCTGTAGCTGTAAAATCTGGAGCTGCGTTTGTTACTAACATATAAATGTCCTTGTATTTGTTTTTTGTTGGAAGAATTTTATCAGAATTTTATTAACAAAACTGTTTTCCTCTAAAGTAATTTCATTGTTTAAAGATAAATTTTATCTTTGGTTAAAAATTAAATATCTTTTGTTAAAATTGCAACTATGAAAAAGAAATATACAATTTTAGTAACCAATGATGATGGCTATGAAGCCAAAGGTTTACTTGCATTAGTGAGTACTTTACGAGAGATTGAGGATGTGGCGGTGGTTGTTGTCGCTCCTGCAAATGAAAAATCTGCTTGTGGACACTCGCTAACCTTAGTGCGACCCTTGCGTTTTGTGAGTGTGGATGATGACTTTTATAAGCTTGAAGATGGGACACCGAGTGATTGCGTTTATCTCTCTTTAAATGCTCTGTTTCAAGAGAAAAAACCTGACTTGCTTGTAAGTGGGATTAACAGAGGTTCTAATATGGGTGAAGATATTACTTACTCAGGAACGGCTGCTGGAGCGATGGAAGGGGTTTTACACGGTATTCCTTCCATAGCTATATCTCAAGTGATGGATTTTACTGAGCCTGATGGAGATTTTTCTTTAGCACAGCAAAGCATTAAAGCCCTTGTTTTAAAGATAAAAAATGGTACTTTTCCTTTGCCCCAAAGAGAATTTTTAAATGTAAATATTCCTCCAAAAATAAAAACAGCACAAACAAAAGTTACGTATGCAGGGCTTAGACACTATGCAAATGACGCTCATCTGCATAGAAATCCTCGTGGTGAAGAGTACTATTGGCTTGGCTTACATCCATTGAGCTTTTCAAAGCGTGCAAATGCAAGAGGGATGAGTGATTATGAAGCTATAGAAGCAGGATATATCTCAATCACTCCGATAATGCTCGATTTGAGTGCTTACAAAAGTATGCAGAACTTAGAACAGTGGCTTTCATGAGTAAATATGACCGCATAAAATTGCTACTTCAAGATGATTTTGAGAAACTTCTCTCTGCAAAAATCATCCTTTTAGGGGTAGGGGGTGTTGGGAGTTTTTGCTTGGATTGTTTGTACAGAAGTGGGGTTACCGATATTACGATTGTAGATTTTGATACGTACGATGTGACAAATCAAAATCGTCAAATGTGGTCTGAACTGCATGAGAATGAACTCAAAGTAGAAGCACTCAAAGAACACTATCCTCAAGTACAAATCATCAATAAACGCATAGATGAAGCATGGGTAGAAGCTTTTGATTTTGAGCCATATGATTTAGTGCTTGATGCCATAGATGATAGAAACGCAAAACTTGCTCTTGCTCAAAAGTGCTACAAAAAACTTATCTCCTCTTTTGGAAGTGCCAAGCGTCTTGACCCTACAAAAGTACAGGTAGCCGATATATGGAAAACTTATGGCGATAGGTTTGGTTCAAAGATTCGCTATGAACTTAAAAAACGCAGGTTTAACAAAAAATATACTGTTGTTTTCTCAAGTGAAGCAGCTCTTGTAAAAGAAAAAGGAAGTTTTATGGGAGTGACTGCGACATTTGGTCTTACCATGTGTTCACAAGCGATGAAAAGGCTGAGTAATGTTTGATTTTTTAAATAGTGATTGGTTTAACATAGGCTTGCAGATAGTTTTTTTAGTGCTTATTCTTTATGATGTGAAAAAATATATGGCGACAAAAAAGAGAGAATATATAGTCAATATAGTTTTCACAGTAGGCTTTGCCATTTGGACACTCTACCCTTACTATAACTCTTATGTCGGTTGGGATGAAAAACAAAAAGAGGAAATGCTGAGTACTTGTAAAGATACTAATGACACGAAGTTATGTAGCTGTGTGGATGATGCTCTTTTTAAAGGCTTTATCTATGAAAAATATAAAAAACTCGACAAAAATGGTACAGAGTATAAAGAGTTTTTACAAGAGGCGAAAGAGGATTGTTTAGATGACTCTTGGTTCTAATTCAAGAGCTTATAATATTTATTAGCTTATAATATCTGTAATATTGTACAAGGTAGGCATCTATGAAAACATATAATACTTATTATGATAATCGTGATAGTTTCAAGAGCTTTCTCCGAACAAATGGGATTGCAGGAACAAAGACAACACTTGTTCAAATTTTCAGCTCTATTCTTGAAAAAGCAGTTTTACAAAGAACGATGCAGGATATCTTGTTACTACTCCCTGATGCAAAAATCATAGGTGCTACCACTGATGGAGAGATTTTAGATAATGTTGTCACGACAGATAAAATCATCGTTAGTGTTAGTGAGTTTGAGCATGCAACACTCGCAATCGCTATGCAAAGTAATAGTGGAGATAGCTTTGCTTGTGGTAAAGCATTGGCAGAGAAAATAGTACAAGCAGATACAAAAACTCTTCTCCTTTTCTCTGATGGACTCAATTCCAATGGTGAAGCATTTTTAAATGGTGTAAAAAATCTCTCAAATGATATTCCTTTAGCTGGAGGGATGGCAGGAGATGCGGCTGCATTTGAAAAAACCTATGTTTTTTGTAATGAGGGGATTATATCAAGTGGTGCGGTTGGAGTAGCCATCAATACAGAAAAATTACACGTCCAAACTGCCTATAGTTTTAACTGGCAAGAGATAGGCAAAGAACTTACTGTTACGAAAGCAATAGATAATAGAGTCTATGAAATAGATGGAAAAACAGCAGTTGCCATTTATGCACAATATTTAGGTGAAGAGATAGCAGAAGCTCTCCCAGCCATAGGCATAGAATTTCCTCTCATTATTACCCGTAATGGTGTGAAAATTGCTCGTGCAGTTTTAGGGAAAGAGTCAGATGGTTCTTTGATATTTGCAGGAAATTTAGCTGTGGGTGATACTGTCCATTTTGGCTATGGACATAGTGGTATGATTTTGAAAGAGTCAGCACATACAAAAGATGCTTTTAGTGCAACTGCAGTTGAGTCTATATTTATCTACTCATGTATGGCACGCCGCCGTTTCTTAGAAGAGACTATCTCAACAGAATTGACACCTTTTTCTAACATCGCTCCAACAAGTGGATTTTTTACTTATGGTGAATTTTATAAAGCAGATAACTGTGAGCTTTTAAACCAGACAATGACAGTCATCTCTTTGAGTGAAAAAGATGAAATGCAAGAGTACCATTTTGTAGATAAACAAAAAAATACAAAAGTATTTGATGCGAGTAGAACACAAAAAGCACTTTCACACCTTATAGAAGCGACTTCAAAAGAACTTACAGAGGCCAATAAAAATCTTGAAAAAATCGTACAAGAAAAAACATCAGATTTGAGAAATAAAATTTTAGAACTTGAAAATGCTTCACGTGTTAAGTCTGAATTTTTAGCAGGTATGAGTCATGAGATTCGTACACCGCTCAATGCAATGCTTGGGTTTGTAGATATTTTAAAAGCGGGAGAAACACTAAAAGAAAGAAAACAACAATTTAACATTATTAAAGATTCTGGACTCTCTTTACTTACAATTATTAATGATGTTTTAGACTTTTCTAAAATAGAGAGTGGCAAAATGCTTTTAGAAAAAAGAAAATTTGCAACAAAAAAACCTTTTAAAAGTATAGGACAGCTATTTTATGAGAAAGCTGTTGAAAATGGAATAGAACTTAGGGTGGAATTTTCTCCAAATTTACCGCGTTTTTTTGTTGGAGATATTGTACGCATAAAGCAAGTGGCTTCTAACTTTTTAAGTAATGCTCTCAAATTTACTCCAAAAGAGGGTAAGATAATCATGCGAGTAGAGTATGACACGAGCAAGGAAAACCTGCGTTTCTCGGTGAAAGATACGGGTGTAGGTATAGATGAAAAAAATCTTGAGAAAATATTTGAAGCCTTTACTCAAGAAGATACATCAACAACAAGAAAATTTGGAGGCACAGGGTTGGGACTCTCTATCTCATCGGCACTTATAAACTCTATGGATGGGAAGATAGAAGTAGATAGTGTGCTGGGAGAGGGTAGTGAATTTAGTTTTACTTTACCGCTCATTGAAGCTGATGATTTTAGTGTGGTGGATGAAGAGGGGCATAAAAAAATAGACTTAAAGCAAAAGCTCTCAGGAAAAATCCTTGTTGTGGAGGACAACAAAACAAATCAGATGCTTATAGATATTATCTTAGATGATTTAGGTTTAGATGTGAGCATTGCAGACAATGGTCTCGTAGCAGTCGAAATGTTTCAAAAAGAGAGCTATGATTTGATTTTAATGGATGAAAATATGCCAAAAATGAATGGTATCGAAGCAACAAAAAATATTTTAGCAATAGAAAAAGAGCAAAACTTAAAACACACTCCAATCATCGCCTTAACAGCCAATGCCCTCGCAACTGACAGAGCAAGGTTTTTAGGAGCAGGTATGGATGAATTTGTTGCAAAACCGATAGACAATGAATTTCTCATAAGAGTACTCCACTCTTTTTTGTTGGCTGAGTAACTCCTATATAAATTTTCTGAAAACAGTTTTCAAAAGAGTTCTTTTCTCTTTTGGTTTGAGGAGTGCTTGAAGCTTCTCATCTAAGTAGTGTGAGGCGAGTTTGGTATATTTTGGCTCAAAATTATTCATACTCTAGGATACTCTCTATTTCATGCATTGCATCATCATTTTTGAGACGAAATTTAATCTCTATTCTTCGCGAAGCTTGTTTGTTTTCTTTACCATTTTTATACAAAATAGGGTCTTGGTAGGAACGTCCACTCGCAACGAGAAGTGATTTCAGATGGTTTTGTTGTGTAAAAGGCAAGCTTAAAAGGTAGTTCATTACAGCATAAGCACGTTTTTGCGATAAATTGAGGTTTAAGAGATAACCCCCGTCACTATCGGTATGCCCTTCTATGATAATACGGTCAAGTTGTGATTTTATCTGTTTGTTGGCTGTTAATGCGCCTACATAATTGATAAAAATCTTTTTCAGCTCTTTTTTTGCCTGAGGTTTTAAGATAGCACTATTTTTGGTAAACAAAATATTGGATGCGAGTCGCAGAGAACCACTCTGTGCATCAATAGAGACTTTTTTGCCAAGACTTTTCTTTAATGCAGCAATCACACGGATTTTGACACCTGTAAGATTTTTGATACGGGCTTTTTGAGATTGCATTTTTGCCACAAGTGTATCATACTGTGTTGCCTTTTCATCGAGTGAATGCAGAAGGGTTAAAAGCTTTTTATCTTTGAGTTTGAGAGCATCTTCTTTAGCTGTGAGAGAGTTTGAGAGGACAAGCACTTGACTTGTGTAGTCTTGGAGCTTTTTGTTTTGTGATTGGAGTGTTGCATTGGATTCATCGAGTAGATTTTGCATGAGAATGATTTTGTTGTTAAAGTCATCTATGTGTGTGTTCTGTGCAAGGAGAATGTCGTTAAGATTTTCTATCTCCTGTGTTTTGAGTTCAAGAGAATTTTTTGAAATAAGGAGTGATTCTTTACTTGCATTGAGTTCACTACTACGAGCGGCTAAAAGTCTTTTGAGCTTTTGGACTTCTTTGTCACGCAGAAGTAAAGCACTTAAAGAGTTTTCTAAAGAGCTTTCTTTAGAATCAAGTGTCTGTTTGAGTACCATAGATTTAACAACAATCGCACCAATGACAAGGATAAAGACAAAGAGTAATCCCGCCATTAAATCTGCATAAGAAATCCAAAAATTTGTCTCCGATTCTCTTTTATTTTTTAAGAACATTTAGTTTTCTTTTATCGCTTGTGCAACAGCTCTATGGTACTCAGAGATACTTTCTTGTACGGCATTACTCTCTAGTGATACATGGGAGGCAAAATCTGCAAGTTTTATCACGATTTGACCGACTTCATTGTCAATTTTATCAAAAGTTTGATTGAGAGAGTTATTCATGTTGTGACTATGTGTTTGCACGGTTTGCTCAAAAGATTTGGTTGCAGTTGTGAAGTCACGGATAGATTGCTCAATCTCCTCTTGTGCTTTGATGGCATTATTATTATGGTTTATCTGTGTGAGTGTGTTTTGGAGTTCATGAGAAACATTGACAAGACTTTGTGCAATTTGTGCGAAGTTCGTGTTTGTATCTGCCATCACTTTTTCATAGCTTTTTTTCTGATGTATATTGAGTTCTTGAATAAAATCAAGACTAAAAGTCTCTTTCATTGCCGCTAAAAACTTGTTCTGTTTTAAGTCGTATTGTGTGTATTTGTAGATGGTAAGTTCATCTTGTGACCATACTTTATATGAGAGTTCATCTTCAATGAGAGAGAAAAAATTATGTACTTTACTCATTCCTCGTTTTTCAAAGTATGTCCAAATCAAAGAGAGTAAAATACCATAAATCGAAGCAAGAAATGCAGAACCAACCCCACTCAGAAGCAAAGAGATTTCATGGTCTAAAGATTGTGTGTCACTTACAGAGAAATTCGGCATTGAGATAGCGATGGCGATAAATGTTCCTAAAATCCCCAACATCGGGAAGATTGAAGCCCCAATAGAAGCAAAATTATCATTACGTACATCACTATAGTATGCATTTAAGTACTTTTCTATATCTAAGATAGATTTTGTTTGTGCATGGATAGTTAGTGAGTTGAGTGTCAATTTTTCTGTGAGTGCTTTGATGACATTTCCATGTGTGGCTCGCATTTTACAGATAGAGTAGTTTGCATTGTGGCGAATGAACAGTAAAAATACAAAAAGGATAAGACCTAACATTACGATAGAGTGTATGGGAACATTTAAAGGGAGTAAATTGAGGTACCCTAAAAGTGCTGTGAGAAAAAAGAGTATCGGGACAAATGCAATTACAAAGTAGTTTGCATAACAGGCTGGAGTTTCAGTTTGGTAATCTATTTGCATAAAATTTCCTTGTATATTTCTTTGATAGTACTTACATTTGAATGTTGTATGTAGAATTTTTGCAGCAGTTGTTTAAGCTTATTAAGGTTAAAACGCCAGTAATGTTTTGCATTGAATTTATCTGATTTTTGCATGGCGAGTAATAAGGCATCTTCTGTAAGGTTTCCTTGATGTACTTTTATAGTATCTAACATGAGCGCAATGAGTTCTTCTTGTGAAGCCTCTGTTGTATCATCATCTTCTAGTTGTCGTGTGGGCAGAAAAGTCCAAATTTTCCATACACCTAAAATCATAAAAATGATAAAAGCAAACATCATCCAAAAAGAAGTGTCAAATTCCATATATAACCTTTTTGGAAAATTATAGACTAATTTAGATAAAATTATAACCATGAATGATAAAGTATTTACAAAACCGATAAAAAAACAGTTTGAATTTGATGAAGAAGTGGCTGCAGTCTTCGATGATATGCTCGCACGCAGTGTGCCTTTTTATAAAGAATCGCAAGATATAACAGAGTTTTTTGTGCATAAAAATCTCTCTGAAAATGGTCTTGTTTATGATTTGGGTTGCTCAACCGCCACCTTGTTGTTAAATATTCATCGTGGACTCAAAGTCAATGCCTCGTTGATAGGGTTAGATAACTCTGATGCCATGCTCGCCCAAGCAAAACGCAAATGTGAAGCTTTTGGGGCAAAGGTAGATGTATATAATGCTGACATCTTAGAGTATGATTATCAACAAGCAGATGTCTTTGTAAGTAACTATACTTTACAATTTATTCGTCCACTTGTGAGAGAAGAGCTGGTGAAAAAAATAGCAAATGCACTTCAAGAAAAAGGGGTTTTTATCTTTAGTGAAAAAGTAATTTCACACGAACCAAAACTTAACAAAGATTTAATAGAGTGTTATTATGATTTTAAAAAAGAGCAGGGCTACTCAGAGTATGAGATTGTACAAAAAAGAGAAGCTTTAGAGAATGTACTTGTGCCTTACAGTGAAGAAGAAAATATAAAAATGGCAAAAAATGCAGGATTTTCACACTGTGAAGTGGTGTTTCGCTGGGCAAATTTTGCGACTTTTATAGCTTTGAAATAGTATTCGTCTGCTCTACCAAACATTTGCTTGCTGGTGTTGTGTCTTTTCACCTGTGATATACTCTTTTGTGACATCGACTACCTTTTTGTAGCCCTGTTTTGCTTTGAGTTCAATCTCTTTGTAAGTGATAATGTCATCTTTACCACACTCTTTATGGTAATAGCCTTGAAAGTCATAGTATTCATTACAATCACTATAGTATTTTGCAGAGATACCATGCTTATTTACACAGCCTGAGAAGAAGATGCTAAGGAGTAAAAAGGGAACTGTTTTAATCATACTATGTTTTAAGCATTTAGCATACCTAAACTTTAAAACTCTCTTTAGATTTGCAAAATTCACTCAAAAAACACTCATTGCATAGCGGATTTTTTGCCTTACAAGTATAGCGACCAAAAAGAACCATCCCTTGATGGAGGGCATGAAGATTATTTTTAAATTTTTTTACTAAAGTGGCTTCTGTAGCAAGGGCAGTTTTATCATCACTCAAGCCTAATCGGTGTGCTACACGAAATACATGGGTATCAACCGCCATCAGATTTGCACCAGTGTATTCTATCATGACGACATTTGCTGTTTTTTGTCCGACTCCTGCAAGTGTTTGTAGTTCTTTTTCATCAAGAGGTACTTCACCATTATAGACTTCCACGACTCTTTTTGCCATAGCAATAATATTTTTTGCTTTATTGTTAAAAAAAGAGCAGGAGTTTATAAAGGATTTCACATCTTCAAGTTTGGCATTTGCAAGTTCTTTTGGTGATGGGTATTTTTCAAAGAGGGGAGGTGTTAAGATATTGACACGTTTATCGGTACATTGTGCAGAAAGTGCAACAGCAATGACAAGCTCATAGGCATTTTTGTAACGAAGTTCTGTCTCTGCATCTTTGTACTTTTCGACAAATAATCTATGAATTTCTATGATTTCTTTTTTTGTGGCTTTTTTCATAAGGGTATTTTATCTTCTTATTACTTAAGTTGTTTAATATCTATTATCCTAAGAGTACTAAACTTTTGCCAACATAACTCAAGGAATACAAATGAATCCAGTCACAAAAATCTTAACGACACTCGTTTTTGGTGCAGTCATTGCAAGCGCACAAACTTTAGTAACCGTTAATGGTTCTGCTATAACACAAAATGATGTAGATACAGAATTAATGCAAGCTACTCAAGGTAGATTTAATGAAGTTCCAGCAGAAAAAAGAGCAGAATTTAGAAAACAAGTTCTCAACCAACTAATCGCAAAAGAATTAGTGTATAGTGATGCTAAAAAAAGCGGTGTACTTCATTCTAAAGATTTTAAAACTGAGTATAAAAAACTTTTAGAAATAGCGAAAAGAAATATCGCTATCCAAGTTTGGCAAAAACAACAACTTGATAAAGTAAAAGTTTCTCAAAAAGAGTTAAAAGATTATTACAAAAAAAACAAGGCTGAGTTTAATGTAAAAGAGAGTGTGCATGCTCGTCATATCTTAGTAAAAACAGAAGCAGAAGCAAACAAAATCATTGCACAATTAAAATCTTTAAAAGGTGCAAAACTTAAAGCAAAATTCATAGAACTTGCAAAATCAAAATCAACAGGACCTAGTGGTAAACAAGGTGGAGATTTAGGAACATTCGTAAGTGGACAAATGGTACCTGCATTTAACAAAGCAGTATTTAGCATGAAAGTTGGTACAGTAACAGCGAAACCTGTTAAAACACAATTTGGTTACCACATCATCTACTTAGAAGCGAAAAATCCTGCGAAAATCAGAAGCTTTAAAGAAGTGGCACCTGTTATCGAGCAACGTATTAAACTTGAAAAATTTAAAGTAGCAATACGCGCTAAAATGGAAGCTTTAAAGAAAAAAGCGAAAATAGTCGTCAATCACAAAAAATAGATGCAAGCTTCTCCTCTCTCTAAAATAAGCTTAGAGAGAAGGGAGTTTCTCGTCAAACGCGATGATTTGTTTGACCCCTTTCTTAGCGGCAATAAATACCGTAAACTCCATGTACTTCTTAATACCCCGCAAAACCGATATAAAAAAATCATCTCCTATGGTGGAACACAATCAAATGCGATGCTCGCTATTGCTGCTATGTGCAAGCAAAAAAAGTGGAAATTTGTTTACTACACAAAGCCCGTCAGTAGTGTTCAAAAAGAGCAAACTTTTGGAAACTTTCATCAAGCTAAACTTTTAGGTATGGAGCATATTGAGCTAGATACTACGCTTTATAAAGATTATATTGCAAGTTTAGATGTGATAAAAGAGGAAGACACTTATATCATAGACCAAGGGGGTGCTGATGAAAGTGCGCGGCAGGGTCTTGAAGTCTTAGCACAAGAGATACTAGCACAAGATTGTGGTGTCACAAGTCTTGCAACTCCTTCAGGTACAGGAACAACAGCGCTCTTTTTAGCACTTGCCTTACCTGAGTACAAAGTTTATACAACTCCTTGTATCGGGGATGTAGCATATCTCAAAGAGCAGATGCTCTCACTTGCTAATATTCCTTCTAATCTTATCATTTTAGAACCTACGAAAAAGTACCATTTTGCAAAATTATATCCAGAATTCTTAGCGATGTATCAAAAAACAAAAACAGCAGGTGTAGAGTTTGACTTGCTTTATGCTCCTGCAATGTGGTTGGCACTTTTAGCACAAACAGAAGAAAAAATATTATATATTCATAGTGGGGGAGTGAGTGGGAACGAGAGTATGCTTGCGCGATACTCTCAAAAGTTTAGTCGATAAAAGTAACGGCTTCTTCAAGTTTTACTTTTTGAGGTTGGTAGGTGTTGATTTTTGCATTTTCATCTGCATAGCCGAGAACGACACTATAAAGAAGTGCTAAATTTTCAGGAACTTCAAGTTCTTGTGCAACTACACGACCAAATTCAGTTGTAGAGCCTTGCGGGCATGAGTCTATCCCAAACTCTTGTGCAGCAAGCATGATACTTTGCATATATGCACCACAGTCTATGAAAGCTCCCGATGCACCATCTATATTTGCTTTTGATGTAAAAACAAAAATGACACTGCTTGCACCAAACCAACGAAAATTATCTTTCCACATTTGAAGTCTTGTTTCATCATCTTTTCTATCTACTTCCATGAGTTTGTAAAGCCCTGCACCTGTTACGATACGGCGTTTTTTGTAGGGATTTGTCCATTTTACAGGATAGTACTGCACATCTTGGTCGTTGGTAAAACCAGCATCCATTTTTTCCATAATGGCATTACCTACTTTGGAAAGGGTAGCTTCATTTGTCACTGCATAAGTGACCCATGGTTGCATATTGGCACCGCTTGGAGTCATCCCAGCAGCAGTTAAAATTTTTTCTAGTATATCTTTTGGTATTTTTTTATCTGTATATACTCTTTTTGAAGAGCGTTTTTTTAAAGCTTCTAAAACAGTTGGCATGTATAATTCCTAATTTATTTTTATAATTATATCGAATTACTTAAAAAGTTTTGCTTAGAGCAATATTTTTGCTTATAATGCTTTGTAGCTAAACTAACTTGACAAACATACACTCAACTTGATATAATACGAGTAATTTAATACAAGGATTGAATTATGAATAATAATATATTTGAAAAATTAACACACAATATGACGCAAACAATAGAGAGTGCTGTCTCTTTAGCACTCCATAATAAAAATCAAGAAGTGCAAATAGAACATTTTTTATGGGCATTGTTGGCAAACTCAGATTCTGTTTTAAATCAAATGCTTCGTAAAATGAATGTCGATAAGGTAGCATTGGAACTTGATGTGAAAAGTTTGAGTGAAAAACTACCAAAATCTTCAAGTGTAAGTAAAGAAAACATAAAATTGTCGAAAAATTTTGTGCAGTCTTTAGAAAATGGTGCAGGATTGATGACTCAAAATGGCGATAGCTTTTTAGCTGTTGACACCTATATACTAGCAAATCTAAAAACAGAACCTTTTGTGTCTTTACTCCCAAAATACATTGATATGCTAGAGTTTACAAAAAATCTTGAGGCAACACGTGGTGGTGCGAAGATAGACTCACAAAGTGCAGATGAAACCTTAGAATCTTTAGATAAATATGGCATTGATTTAACAAAAGAAGCAGCAGAGGGAAAACTTTCTCCTGTAATCGGTCGGGATGAAGAGATAACACGTATGATGCAGATTCTCATACGTAAAACAAAAAATAATCCTATGCTTTTAGGTGAACCAGGGGTTGGTAAAACAGCACTTGTTGAGGGACTTGCACAAAGAATCCAAAGTGGTAATGTACCAACATCTTTACAAAACAAGCGAGTGGTGGCACTGGATATGTCAGCACTTATCGCAGGTGCAAAATACAGAGGAGAGTTTGAAGATAGACTCAAAGCAGTTATCGATGAGGTAAAAGAAAATGGAAAAATCATCCTCTTTATCGATGAAATTCACACTATCGTTGGGGCAGGTGCGAGTGAGGGGTCTATGGATGCTGCAAATATCTTAAAACCTGCACTTGCTAGGGGAGAACTTCATACGATTGGGGCAACAACACTCAAAGAGTATAGAAAATACTTTGAAAAAGATGCAGCTTTGCAACGCCGATTTTTACCGATTAACTTAGATGAACCGACTGTAAATCAATCGCTACAAATTTTACGTGGGATTAAAGAGAGACTAGAAACACATCATAATGTAACGATTACTGATAGTGCTTTAGTGGCAGCAGCAAGACTCTCTGACAGATATATTGCTGATAGATTTTTACCAGATAAAGCGATAGACTTAATCGATGAGGCTGCAGCTGAGTTAAAAATGCAAATAGAATCTGAGCCAAATGTGCTAAGCCGTGCAAAACGCAACTTATCAGAGTTGATGGTAGAAAAAGAAGCACTTAAAATGGAAAAAACTCCTGCGAATGAAAAGCGTTTAGAGGAGATAGAAAAAGAGCTGGCTGATGTAGATGAAGAGGTTAGAAAACTTGAAGGGCAATTTAACACAGAAAAAGAGGTTTTTGAAAAAATTTCTACGATTAAAAATGACATAGAAAATAAACGCCGTGAAGCAACTCTCGCAAAAAATGCAAGTGATTTTAATAAAGCAGCAGAGATAGAGTATGGAGATATTCCAAAACTTTTAGCAGAAGAGAAAACCATCAATGAAAACTGGGATAAACTCCAAGCAACTGGAACGCTTCTAAAAAATAGTGTAGATGAAGATTCTATAGCTTCTGTTGTCTCGCGTTGGACGCATATTCCTGTCAATAAAATGCTCCAAACTGAGCAGACAAAAATACTTCATGTTGAAGAAGAACTCAACAAAACAGTTATCGGACAAGGTAAGGCTACCCATGCAGTTGCACGTGCTATCAAACGTAACAAAGCAGGTTTAAGTAGTGCCAATTCACCGATTGGGAGTTTTCTTTTTTTAGGGCCAACAGGGGTCGGAAAAACACAGACCGCCAAAACACTTGCAAACTTTTTGTTTGATAGCGAAGAGGCACTCATCAGAATAGATATGAGTGAGTATATGGAAAAACATGCAGTTTCACGTTTAGTGGGTGCAGCACCTGGGTATGTAGGCTATGATGAGGGTGGACAACTCACAGAAGCAGTAAGAAGAAAACCTTATAGTGTTGTTTTGTTTGATGAGGTAGAAAAAGCACATCCTGATGTTTTTAATGTGCTATTACAAGTGCTTGATGATGGAAGATTAACCGATAACAAAGGGGTAACTGTTGATTTTTCAAATACTATCATCATTTTGACATCCAATATCGCAAGTGACAAGATTATCAATCATGCAGGCAGTGAAGATTTAGATGCAATGGTTATGGGTGAACTTAAACAGGCATTTAAACCAGAATTTTTAAATCGTTTAGATGATGTTGTCATCTTTAATGCACTCGGTGAAGCACAAATTGTAGATATTGTCGATATTTTCTTCCAAGAGATAGCAGGTAAAGTTAAAGATAGAGATATTACATTGACTTTAAGTCAAGAAGCAAAAGCATATATTGCTAAAGCAGGATTTGACCCTATTTATGGAGCAAGACCACTTAAACGTGCATTGTATGAGATAGTAGAAGATAGACTTGCAGATCTGATTTTAGAAGGAAAAGTGACAGAAGGCTCAAAAGTCACATTTGAAATAGAAGATGGTAAAATTGTAGTTAAATTAGGTGCTTAAACTAAAAAAGAGGAGATGAATCCTATCACTCCTCCCAAGATTCCACCCCAGACAACGAGCCAGTCAAGATGCTCTTTAATGAGTTTTTGAACAATCTCTTTCACCATCTCTGGTGTTAAAATCTCTAATCTTTTGTCAATCACATTTTCAATAGAGCGGAGCATATCGATGTTGAGTGAGGAGTTCTTTAGCTGCTCTCTCAATGTCTGTGTGAACTCATTTGAGTTGACAATACTTGCGACAGAGTTTTTCATTTTTAGCACAAAAGGTTCTTTGAGTCCTTCAAGTGCAGCTACACCACCAAACATTCCAAGCATACCTCCTAGTGGAGACTCCATAACTGTTTGTGAGAGAGCATCAAAGGCAGGAGTGAAGTTTGTTTTTTGGATGATAGGTTCTAAGTCAATCTTTTTTTCTTCATTGTTAAAAAAATTCTCTAACTGTTCAAGGGTAAAAAATTCATGCATCATCAGGTTTTTTATAGAAGATTTAAAAGCTTCAAAACGTAGAGGAATAACTCCTGAACCATAGAGAAAAGGAACTTTCTCAAAAAGCATATAAATAGCAAGCTGATTTGTTATAGCCCCTGAGAGTGCAAAAAGACCTATGTAGAGGAGGGCGGAGTTATAAACAGGGAGTACAAATGAGAGGAATACAAAAAGCATGGCAATGGTATTTGTGATAAAACTTTTATTGAATTTCAAGATAATTTCCTTTTAAAAGCAAAATTATATACTAAAAGTGTATCATTACAAAAAATTTAGGAGATTTTTATGAAAGAAGAGAGTTATTTATTATTTGAAAAAGAGAGTTTCGCAAACATTACAACCACTATAGCTGATGAACTTGAAAAACGCAATGAGTCTCCTTTTTGGAAAGATAAGGTTGTCCCTTTTTCTCAAGCGATACTCAGTGTACTTATCCCTTTGCGAGACCAAGGAGTACTTTTTAATCCACAAGGAAAGAAAGAAACACTTTTAACTCCGGAACTTTTTTTAGAATGGAATGATTTTGTGAGTTTAAAAACACTTGCATTTACACTTCAAAAATCAAATGAGCAAGGGAAGCTTTTGCGTACTTCTTTAAGTGAAGAGGAGACAAAAAGATATAAAGAGATAGATTTGAAATTGTTAGGAGATTATCTGAGTAAATATAGTGTTAATCTCGAATATGAAAATTTAGACTTCCCAATCTCTAATTATAACTTACATCAAGGTGTAAGTAATGTGATAAAATCACTTTTATAAGAAAAATTATGATATAATTTTTTATTATGAAATGGATTGTATCACTTTTACTCACAACGACACTTTTTGCCACTGTTGATATACATCTCTCTTATCCAAAAAAGAGTGATGCAAATGAAATAGCAAGACAGGTTTATTTTGTAAATCATCAATTTTATCTTAAAAATCAAATCTTAAAATCAACAAAGACAAAAAGTTTGCTTGTTGTTAAAAAACCATATGGCAAGAAGCCTATGGTTATTAGAGTTGAACGCTATTTAAACAATAATTATGAAAATGGTTTGATAAAGTCAAAAGATTTAATCATATTTCGTTCTACAAACCTCAAAGGTACGGGTGTTCTGACAAAAGAGTTTCGTGATGAGAGCAAATCGCTTGATATTAGAATGTGGTTTCCCGCTTTAAGAAAAGTAAGACGTATGGCAGAACCTTCCAAAAATATGGGGTATAGTGCTGCAGATGTTGCCTTTTTAGAAGAGGCAAAACTACGAAGATTAAGTGATGATGTTTATACACTTATGGATACCCAAGAGATGACTTTTCATTTTCGTCAGATGCAAATTCCAGCTTCACAACTCACACGCTATACAAAACAACTACCACAAAAGAAAAAGAGTTTAACTGCAGAAGTTTTTATCCTCAAAGCTGTTCCTCATGAAAATGCTTGGTATGATTATCGTGTCGGTTATGTAGATACAAAGCATTTTACAACATATAGAAGTAAATTTTATAAAGATGGAAAGATTGTAAAAATTATAGATAGACAATGGGAAAAAATCGACTCACTCAAAGATGAAAGAGCCTACATGTGGTACTATTGGTATAGTGTCAATCCTGAAACAAAATTTGAAACAGTTAACTTTGTCCCAAGAAGCATCGTGAAAAATAATGTTAAAAAGTATAAATCATCTTTTTGGAGTGAGAGAACACTTCGTAAATTAAAATGATTTTAATGCAAGAATAAAAGATACAAAATTCCCCATAAAATAAAGATAAAAAACCCTAGTATGGAGAAAACAAAAATAACTCGTATACTAAAATAGTAAAGAAACTTTACAAATGAAGGAGTTTTGATGTTACACTACTTCATATACTTATAAGTTTTTAAATGTATGCCTCTTGTCGCATAATCCATACCGCCTTTGAGGTTAATAACCTTATAATTGAGCTTTTCAGAAAGAAAAGGGGCAAGCATCGAAGTTCTACTACCAGAATGGCAAATAATTGCAAAAGGTTTTTTTGTATCAACGGCCTTGTTGAGTTTGGTTAAAAAGGCATTGATGTCATAATTACCGCGTTCATCAAAAAAAGTGATAGGGATAGCATTTGCTAAGAGACCCGTTTCTCTCCACTCTCCAGCTGTTCGTATATCTACGATAGGAACCTTAGAATCAATAAACTTTTGTGAGATATACTCGTTTGTGAGTTCTGCCATGAGTGAAGCAGAAAGTAAGATAAGGGCTAAAAATAATTTTTTCAATTTTTTCTCCAAAATAAAGTGTATAATTATAGCAACAAATAAATAATAGGTTTAAAATGGCAGCATCTAAAAAAGCAGTTGAAAATGCAAATAGACTACGTTATATTCGTGCATTGGAACGGTTTCATAAAAGTATGATTTCTTATCTTACAAATACGGAAGCTTTAACACAAGAACGCTTTGAAAAAAAGCTAGAAAATGCAATGAAATTACTTCAAAGAACAGAAGAAATCGCTTTGTATAAAGGTGAATTACAGGATTTACAAAATCTTGTTAAAAAAATGATAAGTTATCAAGATTCACAAGAAGATATTGACAATATAAAAGAAGAACTTTTGTACAGTGCGAACCAGTTAGAAAAGAGTAAAAATGCAAAGCGCTATAAAAAAGATAAACATATGAAGTCAAAATTTGATGATTGGGAGTAAATTTAAAATAATTTACTTAGTATTAACCACTATATAGGTAAAATCTGTATTATTTTTATAAATTAGGATATAAATGAAATTTTTCTCAGCTCTTTTCATCACACTAATGGCAACAATGTTGTTTTCAGACATTGTTAAAAAAATCGACTATAAAGGTCTTGTTCACATTTCTAAGCCTGTTGCTCTTCGCATGTTACCATTTGAAGTAGGGGATGATATAGATGAAAAAAAGGTAGATCTTGCAGTTCAAAAATATTTTCAACAAGGATACTTTAAAGATATTTGGGTCAGTTTTGATTCGGGAGATTTAGTTTTTAATTTTGTTGAAAAAGCTATTATCTCTAAAGTAGAACTCAAAGGCTGGAAGGATGATGACGAAGAGATTATGGCAAGTGTTGTGCAGATTAAAAAAGGCACACTTTATGACAAGAAAAAGTTAGAAGCAGCAAAGAAAAGAATTATTCAAGCTATGAGTCAAGATGGAAAAATTGACAGTGTAGTTGAGATAGAAACAAAGTATTTAGAAAATGGAAGTATTAAGGTTACTTTTGTAGCGAATGAAGGTGGTGAAATTATCATCGAAAAACTAAAATATAGTGGAGTAAAAGCACTTGATAGCGATGATTTTAATACAGTGATAGCGAATAAAGAGCATCAGTTTATGGGCTGGTTTTGGGGTAGAAATAGTGGAAAAATGAAACTCAAAGATTTAGAATATGATAACCTTAGAATCCGTGATTTTTATATGCAAAATGGTTATCTTGACTCGAAAGTAGATAAACCTTTTGTCCGTGTAAATTTTGATAATTATACAGCAGATATGAGTTATGAGATTTTTGAGGGTAAGCCCTATACCATACGAAAAATCACTATTGAGCAAGCTAAAGATGTTGCTACAGATGCAGAGATACGAGCAAAAATTACACTTGAAAAAGGGAAAGTGTTTAACATTAAAACATTTCGAGAAGATGCTGAGAAGATTAAGACACTCATTGCAGATAAAAGTTATGCTTTTGTGCAAGTTGTTCCTGATTTGCGTAAAGATGAGAAAAAACATACAGTAGAGGTTGTTTTTAAAATTATGCCAGGTAAAAAAGTACAGATACGAAATGTACTTATCTCAGGCAATACTAGAACATTAGACAGAGTAGTGCGTCGTGAACTTTATCTTGGGCCGGGAGATATGTACTCTTTAACAGATTTAAAAGATTCTCGAAAATCTTTAGGGCGTTTAGGGTATTTTGATAGTAATACCATTGAAGAAAAACGTATAGATGACCATACTATGGATTTAATGGTAAAAGTGAAAGAAGCACCGACGGGGAATATCCAACTTGGTGGTGGTTATGGAAGTTATGGTGGACTTTTAGTCAATATTGGACTCAATGATAGAAATATTTGGGGTTCAGGGATAAATATTGGAGTGAAAGCAGAAAAATCACAAGTCTCACAAAGTTACTCTTTTAGTATCTCAAATCCACGTTTGAATGATAGTGATTATAGTGGAAACTTCTCTATTTTCCATTCTGCTTATGATTATAATGATTATACTGTTCTTACCGATGGACTCTCTTTTGGCACAGGACATAGATTTACGAGAAATATTACAGGTTTTGTAGGATATGGATACTCAAAAAATAGTTATGATTTTGCGAATGATTTCAATACAACTCTTTATGGTAGTCAATCCTTTTTTGAAGCCTATGATAAGAGTGCAATAACTGTGAGTGCAAAATGGGATAGTACAGATGATTTTTACTTACCTCGTGAGGGATTTGAACTCTCTCAAAGTTTTGAGTTCGCAGGTGTTGGAGCAAAGGCAAGTTTTGTAAAAAGTAAAACAAACTTTAGTATTTATCAAGGAATGGCGGATTATTTGAATTTTGATGCTATCTTTAGATATAAAGCTCGATTTTATACAATGGTTGACACAGGTTTTATTCCCTTAGCAGAAAAATTTTATATGGGCGGTATTGGTTCAGTAAGAGGGTATCAATCCTATTCACTGTCGCCAATGATTGCAGATTCTACAGGGTATGATACATATAATGGACAAAGAATCCGCAGAGTTGGGGGAACAAGTACATTTTCAAACAATGTAGAGATGAGTTTACCACTCGTACCAAGTGCAAAAATGCGTTTAGTTACTTTTGTGGATTGGGGTGTGATTACAGATAATGTAACATCTAATCTTGTAACTCAAAATATGATTAGCCGTGGCGGTTATGGTGCTGGGATAGAGTGGTTCTCTCCAGTGGGACCTATCCAGCTTATGTTTGCAAAACCATTATTTGAAAAACCAGATGATAAAACATCTGTATTTGAATTTACAATGGGACAAAGATTTTAGAAGTTGAGTGTAATCTTTTGATTACACTCAACTTTTTTAACAGCTTCTTGACTTAAATAGAGATTCTTCTGTGAAATAACAAAGAGTTTATTTTCTCTAAATTCTAAATCAAAATCAATATTTCTCGGTCTATGACTTAAAAGTGCGATACTTAAAGAGAACATATAACTCAGTGCATTAGTAATTTGCTCTTGAGGGAGTAAAAGTTTATATTTTTTAAGATGCGATGTAGAAGGGAGCTTATTTTTAGTATATTTACTGAGTGTTGCAATAAGCATAATACTTTCATGGCTAAAACCGTATTCTAATGAATTTTGTATAAGGGTGTAGGCATGTTTGTTTTTCGAGTAAAAATGTATGTTTGTTCCAGCAGAATAGAGTTTAGCCGCAATTCCTAGCTCATAACGGTACTTCTGCTCAATTTGAAGATAGCTATGTGTTAAATCAAAGATTTTTTTACTAATGGTATTGAGCTGATTTGAGTAGTTTTTCTCTTGAACATGTACATCTAGAATTTGTCTCAGAGATGTGTTGAAATGCTTTGGAAATTTATGCTGTGAATGTCGTAGTAAATCAGCAAGATAGACACCTTCTCGTACACCTACACCACTTGCCATGAGGGTTTGAGGCCGGAGTTTTTTTATCACTCTTTGAAGAATCAATGCCCCTGGCTTAATAACATCAAATCTATTCTCTTTCATGCCAAGCTCTTTGAGTTGTTTTGTATCTGCTTGTAAAATGCGAGATATAAAATCTTCAAAATAAGTGCTATTGTATGTAAAAGCATGGATTTTATCAAGTGGATAGCCTATCTCTTGCATGACTACTTCAGCAATCGCTCTAAATGTCCCACCCACACCAACTAATGTTGTAGCTTCCACTTTATCTAAAAATTCCAGTTGCTTGTCTATGTAAGTGATGGCATCCTCTAAATTTGCATCATCGCAAAAGAGTTCTTTGAGTCTCACTGTACCTAAATCTAATGAAAGAGTATTACTAATCTTTTTATCATCAATCAAGGCAAACTCCGTGGAACCTCCCCCTATATCTATAGAGAGTGAAGTGTGTAGTTTTGGAAGTAAATTTGCACAAGCCATTGCTCCATAATACGCTTCTTTCTCTCCATCAATAACTTTTATATTGAGTTTGAGTTTGTTACGTACTTTATGGATAAATTCTTTTTGATTGGGAGCATCGCGTAACGCAGATGTTGCGACACATAATATTTTTTTTGTATGAAAAGAGTCTGCAATAGAAAGAAAATTTTCTAAAGCATTATATGCTCTTTGCATAGGAACTGCTTGTAAGTTCCCACTGTTTTTATAAGCATTTTCAGAGATACGAACACGGCTTTTTTCTTCGTGTAAGAGCCGAAATGCATAGCGAGAAGTTTTTTCATAGATGGCCATTCTTATGGAGTTAGAGCCTATGTCTATAACTGCCGTAATCTTTGCCAAAGTTTTATTCTTCTAGTTCTAAGTTTTTCAGTTTAAATTGAAGCTCAGCGATAGATTCTATGTTGTCTTTGTCAGGGACAATACAATCAACAGGGCAAACAGAAATACATGCTGGTTCATCATAAATACTAACACATTCAGTACAACGATCAGGGTCGATAAAGTAAATTGGGTCTCCCTCTTCAATCGCAGTTGTGGGACACTCTTCTCTACAAGCATCACATGCAATACATTCATCATTTATAATTAGTGCCATTAAAAAACCTTATTAATATTTAATGTCCGATTTATAGCAAAAGTAAGCTTTGATATTTTTGAAATTCTAGCTTTTTGAGGGTAAGATGCATGAAAGTTTAGAATTGAGCTGTAAAGAAGCAACAGTTCCCTCTTTTTCATCTTTTCTATTACTTAGAGTAATTTTTCCACCTAGCGCATCGGCGGCACTTTTTGCGAGAAAAAGACCAAGTCCTACACCTTGTTTATTGCCTTGTCTTTTAAAAGGTGCAAAAAGATCCATACTCTCATCTATGCCACACCCTTCATCAATCACTTCTATAAGTAATCCCACATCATCTTGAGAACTTTGTAAAATTATTTTTTTACCTTTTGGAGTAAACTTGAGTGCATTTTGGAGAAAATTTTGAATAATTTGGTTTAAAAGAGAGACTTGTAAGTTTGCCATAAAAGCATTTGGCTGGAGAAAAACAAGAAGTTCTTTTTTTTCACTTTGTGCAATAAGTTGAAAATCTTCTGCTTTTTGTCTCAAGAGTTCTATAATGTCTGCGACAACTGGTTTGTCAAGTTGTGCGCCTTCTTGTCTTCCTATTTGTAAAATATTTGATACAATAATATTCATCTCATCGATTGTTTTGTTCGTTACTTTGAGTGCTTCTATATACTCTTGAGGAGTTCTTTGTTTGATAAGTGTAACTTGATTTTTTAATTTTATCACAGCAAGCGGTGTTTTTAACTCATGTGCTGTCCCAATAAAAAGCTCTTTTTGGTACTTTACAAAGTTTTGAATTCTGAGTATTAGATGATTAATCGTCACACCTAATGGCTCAAACTCTATGGGGAGTTCATTGACTTTAATAGGTTCTATGAGATGTTCGTTCATGTTTGAGAGTTTGGCTGTGAGTGATTTGAGTGGCATGACAAGCATCTGTGAGAGTGCAAGTGCGTAGACTAAAACGATGAAAAAACTAGCGATATTAATGATGAAAATATAATGAAGAATTTTATTGAGAAGGTTTTTTGTTTGTGTAATCTCTTTGGTAACTTTGATGTAAGTCATTTCATTAAGATTGTAGGGGTAAAGGAGTGTTAAATAGGTAAACTTCCCTTCTGTTGTTTCATACATCGCAATATCTTTTTGTTTGGTTCTCAGAGAAATCATTTCAAATTTTACAGAGAGTATATTTTGATTGAGTGTATTATTGTCTGCTTGTGTAACGAGTTTGTTATGGGTAATATTTTTAGCATATTGTAAAAGTTCTTGATGTTTTTCTTCGTAGATAGAATTTTCTATGTAAAGGTATAAAAGTGACGAAAAGGTAACAATGAGGATAAGAGAGGAAAAAACAAGTTTAACAAGAAAGTTTTTTCGAATACTTTTTTTATAAAACATGTTGCTCTCTTAAAATATAGTTTAGTTTACTTCTTTAGGAAAACAAAAACGGTATCCACGACGACGAACAGTTTCTATCGTAGTAATTCCTAAAGGTTTATCCATTTTTTGTCGAATTTGATTGATGGCTACTTCAATAACATTTGGAGTTACAAGCTCAGGTTCTTCCCAAATAGCATCAAGAAGTTGTTCTTTCGAAACAATCTGGTCACGATGACGTGCAAGGTGCGTTAGGACTTCAAAAGGTTTTCCTTTGAGTTCTATTTCTGTCTCTTTATAGATGATTTTTTCTTCTTCAGGATTGATAACTAAATCTTCAATTTCAATGATGTTACTGCCACCAAAACGAAGTCTTGCTTCAAGACGAGCAATGAGTACATCAAAATCAAAAGGTTTTCTGATGTAATCATCAGCACCTGAACGTAGAGCTTCTATCTCACTCTCGTTATCATCTCTTGCAGAGAGAACAACAACAACTGTTTTTGGTGTTTTTGATTTAATATCACCTATGATATCTACAGAATTTCCATCTGGTAACATCCAATCCATAAGCACTAAGTCGTAGTTACGAATGTCAAGATAGTATTCTCCATCTTTGAGTGTTTCAACAACATCGCTTTGGTAACCAAACTCTTTGAGTCCTTCAGCGAGCATCTTGTTTAATGTAACTTCATCTTCTATAATTAAAATGCGCATTCATCATTTCCTATTTCTTAATATTTGGCGGAATTATAGCATAGTTTTAGTTTAGTTTAAAGTTTTTTTCAACTTTCTTTAAAAAAAAGTAAAGTTTAAATTAAGATTTGAAACAAAAATATTCACCGACACTCACAAGAGAATTTTTCATAATAGCAGGTTTTGTAATCTTGAGTTCTAAGGTTTCTATCGCTTGAAATTTTTGTTTGAGGATTTTACTCAGATAGAGGAGGGCATCTTCTAGGAGTAGAAACTTTTCTTCTTGCATCCTTGTCTCTATAAGTTGTGAAACAGTCGCATAGTTTATAAATAAGTTTTCTTTAAATGTGTAAGTAATTTGAAGGTTTATAATCACATCTTGAGGTGTTGTTCTCTCAAAATCTAAGATTCCAATAATGCATTGGAATCTTAAATCTTCTATATAAATTCTCATTAAACGACGCGTTTTTCTTCGCCTTTTACAAGACGGATAATGTTTGGAATATGTTTATAAAAAAGAATTGCTACGATAAGAACAACAGGTGCATGTGCCATATCTGGGTGAATAAAAAAACTTGAAATGGCTAAGGCAAGTACACCGGTAAGTGAAGAGACAGAAGATATTTTGATAGTTTTTGCAAGGAGACCCCATACAACAAGTGCAATGAGTGTTTCAAGAGGAAGCATGAACATCATGACACCTAAGCCAGTTGCAATACCTTTGCCTCCTTCAAAGTTTAAGTAGGGAGAAAAACAGTGTCCAATAACAGCTAAAAGACCAATACCCCAAAGTGTTGCTTCGCTGAGTCCTAAAAAGTAAGCGATAGCTAAAACGACGACACCTTTTAGTGCATCCAGTGCAAGGGTTGCTGCTCCTAGTTTTTTTGCTAATGCAGGATTGGTTTCTTTTACTACTCTGAGAACATTTGTCGCCCCAATGCTTTTTGAACCACTTTGCTTGACATCAACCCCTGCAAATTGTTTTGCGAGTAAAAGACCAAAAGGTATACCCCCTACGAGGTATGCAATGATGAAAAACTGTACATTCGTGTTAAATAAAAAATCCATAAATTCCCTTCTAAAGTTTTAAGTACGACATTTTACTCTTTTTTTGTACTCTTGTAAATAAAGCTAAAAACTTCGGCAACTGCCTTATACAAAGCTTCAGGAACTTCTTTGTCTATTTCGATTTTTGAGAGGAGTTCGACGAGGTCTGCATCTTCTTTGATTGGTAAATTGTTGAGTTGGGCAATTTTGATGATGTTGTTGGCTACTTCACCTTCTCCACTTGCTAAGACTCTAGGTGCATTTTCTTTACTGGTATCATACCGAAGGGCAGCGGCTTTTTTTTTCATGCTTTGACCTCAAATCCCATATATATATCTTGTGTTCCTGATGTATAGGCAGATGGTGGTTTTGTTTGTGCTTTGTCAAAGAGTCTTATCTCTCTTGGAGTGATTTGTTGGGAGATGAGATTGGAACGAAGTTGGGAGATATTTTCTTTTATAATACCTTGTAAGGCTTTGTTCTGTGTATAGATATGTACATTTAATTGGTTTTTATCGTAGATAGCAAGCTTAAGATTTAAGGCACCATACTCTTTGAGATTGAGATCTATATCTACATTGAATCTTTGAGGATTCTCTTTTTTAATGCTAATATGTCCCTCTTTCATTGCATCCCAACTAAACGGAAGGTAAAGGGAATTTGCATTTGAGAGATGGGAGAGAAGTTGTGCATGGTCAATCTGTAAATTGAGTTTATCTATCTGTTGGATGAGTCGTGTTTTTGGTTGGTCTAATTTTGAGAGTTCTTCTTTGGCTGTATGCAAGATAGCTTTTAAATCATTGTTTTGAATCTCTTTAAGTGGCTCTTTTTGTAAGCTTGTTAGTGTCTGTAAATCTTGTTTTACTACCTTAGAAAAGAGGATGTCTCCTTTGTTTATAAGCGATTTTAAAGTATTGAGTTGCTCTTTAAGTGTATGTGGTAATGCTTTTTGTGTGAGTGTTTCTAAGGTGGTGTTTTTTTCTAAAAGTGCAGAGAGTTTAGAAAAACTATCTGCACTCGTTTTTGCTTGAGGATAGGAACTCTTGTCAAGTTCGTTCCTTATGTCACTCAAGACTTTTAAGAGTTGTTTTGGACTAAAGTTTTCTTTTGTGAGCATTTTTGGCTCCAAAAGATGCTCGAGTTTTGTCAGAGTAGTCGCTAGTTTTGTGTTGTGTAAACTATCTGCATTTTTTAAATGCTCTTGTAGTTTTGGTAAAATATTTTGAAGATTTTTTCCACTACTTTGTTGTAAGTCTTGTGCTAAAATTTTTACATTAAATATGTCACTTTTAGCTAGATTTTTAGCTAAGGAGTTTATGAGTGTTTTTGAATTGAGTTGCGGTGTCAGAAGATTTTTTAACTTTGATTCTAGGAAAACTCCAGAATTTTGTAACTTTTCTTTTAAAATCGGTTCTTTTATATCTTTGATGTCAACAAGAAACTTTTGAAGGGTTTTTTCTATAGGAAGAGGGGATTTTTCTGCTTTAAGTGTACTTACAATGTCATTGATAGTTTGAGAAGTGGATCCGAGGTTTTTGAGTGTAGGATTGTTTTTTACAAGGTTAAGCAATGTTTTGTTTGTTGCTGAGCCTTTGCTTGTCTCTTGTAAAACAGAATCCATAATAGATTTTAAATCTTTAGATGGAGAGAGTGTTTTTAATGCTTCGGGAGTACTCTCTTTTATGACCCTTTCTAAGGCTTTGTTTGTGTTGTTGAGTAAGATATTGAGTTCTCTGTTGGTTGTCAAGTTTATCATTCTTAAAGTATATCACTATTTTGTGTATAATACAAAATAATTTTATGAAGTGAGTTGAAAAATGAAAGAAAAAATAGAAAAAGTTTTAAGTCTTTGGCATACACATTTTCAAGATGAAGAAAATCAATACAGTGAATTTGAAAGCTCAGATATAGAGTATTTTGTGGCATGTATGCTTTATAATCATTTTGCATTTTCAAAAGCACTCGATACGATGAAAACAATAGATTTGTCTTATGACTTTTTATCTGCTTGCGGGGATGAGTATGATGAAATCAAAGCTATTATCGCAACGATTAGATTTGATGATGAACGCGAAAGTTTGGCTTTTTTACAAAGTTTTTTACAAGAGTCTATCGCTAAATATACACAAGCAGAGTGCTATTTACTCAATAGAATAAGCTACCATGTAAATGCGATGGCAGAGCGATACGAAAAAGGGGTTGATGCAAAAGCTATCGATTTTCAAAATCCACTTTTAAGAAAATAGGGTGAAAAAATATCTCATTACTTCACCTGAATTTTATACAAATATTCCCGAAATATTTGCAAAAAAACTTGAAGAACAGTTACAAAAACACCAACCTGATTTTGTTCTTTTACGAGATAAACAAACATCCGATTATCACTCGCTTGCAGTCGTATTTATGCAAGTGCTTCAAAAGTACCCAAATAGCAAAGCTTTTATACATGAAGATGTGTCGCTTGCCCATGCATTAAACGCACATGGGGTGCATCTCACAGGAAATAGTTTTCATAAAATCAAAGAAGCTAAACAAAAAAACCTTGAAGTTGTCGTGAGTACACATACAAAAGAGGAAGTAATGAAAGTAGAAAAAGAGGGTGCTGATTATGTTAGTTATAGTCCTATATTTGATACGCCAAATAAAGGAAAACCAAAAGGAATTGATGACTTAAAAGAACTTTTAAGTTTGACAAATATTAATGTTTTTGCTTTGGGCGGTATTGTGAATGACAAAGAAGTTATACTTATAAATGAAACAAAAGTTTACGGATTTGCTTCTATCCGTTATTTTAGTTAATTTTGCTATACTATCAGAAATATTTAGAGGAAATTTTATGTCTAGTGATATACAATTACTGAAAAGTCATCAGCTTACGGTAACACCGCAGAGATTGGAGATTGTCCATCTTCTCTCGTCCCATGGACATCTTGATATAGATACACTCTATGCACTTTTGCAAGAAAAGTTTCCTTCGCTCTCTTTAGCGACAGTTTATAAAAATATCAATCTTATGTTAGAGAAAAATTTTATGAGCGAAGTGCCTTTAGAAAATAGAAAAAATGTTTATGAGTTGATAAAAGAAGTCCATTCTCATGTTGTTTGTAGAGAATGCAACACCATTGTAGATATTTTTTTAGATACAAAAGCCTTGTTTGAGGAAGCGACTAATATAAGTCATTTTCAACTTGAAACAAGTAACATAGTATTTAATGGTATTTGTGAAAAGTGTAAAATAGCTTAAATCCTATTTAGTGGAGTTTCCCAGCAAGAAAGCCACTTGCAAAAGACCATTGTAAGTTGTAGCCACCGCATGGACCATCAAGGTTCATGACTTCCCCACAAAAGTAGAGTCCTTTTATAAGTTTACTCTGCATTGTTTTGGGGTCTATCTCTTTGAGTTTAATGCCACCACGTGTAATCATAGCTAAACGAAAGCCGTCATGCCCATTAATAGTCATGGGAGTCCATGCTAAAAGTTGTATAAGCTTTTCTCTCGCTTTACCTGAGAGTTTTTTATAGCTGAGTAAAATATCAACATCTGCCATTTTACAGATTTCTAAACTTAAGGCATGAGGAAGGAGTGTTTGGACGATTTCTAAGATGCTATTTTGTGGATGAGTTTGTGCTGTTTTTTTGAAATGTTGTAGAATTTCCTCTTCATTTTTAAGTTTTGTCAGTTGCAGTAAAAGAGGTACTTCTTGGTATTTTTTGAGTAGTGGGGTAACTTCACGAGCAAAATCTAAAACAACAGGCCCTCGAATACCACTTTTGGTAAAAATCAAATCACCTTTTGCTCGGAGTTTTTTATGCTTTTTGAGATTGACTCGTAGTTCGACTTTTGGGATGGTATCTGCACGACAGTTTGCACCCCAAGTCTCTTTGGTTTTAAGTGGCATCATTGCAGGGCTAAGTTCTGTGACTTTGTGTCCTAACTCTTCTGCGAGTTTATAGCCATCACCCTCTGCCCCTAAAACAGGGTAGCCAAGTCCTCCCGTAGCGACGATAACATTATCGCAAAAGTAGTGATTGTCTTGTGTTTTGACGCCGTCTATATGTTCACCGATAAGAAGTAATCGTTCCACTCTTTGTTGTGTAATAATCCGCACACCGACTTTTTGCATTTCTTGTGTGAGTGCTTCGATAATAGTAGCAGAAGAGTGTGAAGTTGGAAAGACTCGAAAACCATCAGGGGCATGTGTTGCAACCCCTATCTCGTGCATAAAGGCAACAAGAGCTTTGTTGTCAAAAGCACCAAGTGCATCTTGCATAAAACGACCATTTCGCCCAAAGGCTTGCATAAAATCCTCGTTGGAGAGGGTATTGGTCAGATTACAGCGCCCACCACCAGTGGCTTTAAGTTTGGCAGAGATGTTGGAAAGTTTTTCAAGTAAGAGAACACTTTTACCTTCTCTAGCTGCAACAATAGCAGCAATGATTCCAGCTGCACCACTTCCAATGACGATGAGATTATATCGAGGTTCATTCATAACAGTATTGTAGTATAATTCGCTTTATGAAAACATATTATGGTGATAGAGAAAAGTGTTATAAATGTTATAGGCCTAAAAGTTCTTGTATGTGTGAGCATATAACTACTGTGCAAACGCAGACAAAGTTTGTGATTTTGATGCATCCAAAAGAGTTTAAAAAAGTCAAAAACAATACAGGATTTTTTACGCATTTGAGTTTACCAAATTCTCATGTTTTTGTAGGAATAGATTTTTCAGAGCATCAAGCTATCAATGAAATCATCGCAACACATGAGAGTTTTATACTTTTTCCCTCTTCAAATGCGATAAACTTAACAAATGAAAATCCTCAACAGAGTAAAAAGCCACTTGCTATTTTTCTTATAGATTCAACATGGGCTTGTACAAAAAAAATCTTTACTTTAAGTTCAAATTTGAACACTCTCAAACACCTCAGTTTTACAACAACAAAAACTTCTCAGTATGAGATTAAAGAACAACCAAATGCAGCCTATCTTTCAACAATAGAATCAACTTTGGTTGTTTTAGAACTTTTAAATAAACATAAAGTTGAGCAACTCAAAGAGAGTGAGTTACACGGCTTTCTTAAGCCATTTTTAAAGATGATTGCCTATCAAAAAGAGTTGATAGCCAATCCTCAAAGTCATGCCGTGCGTTTTAAACGCCACACATAAGGTTGAACTTATTCGTTAAAGAGGATGGAACCTAAGCGTATCATATTTGCACCAGACTCTATCGCAAGTTCAAAATCTCCACTCATCCCCATAGAGCAGATTGTAGCATTTGGAAGTTGTTTGTAGATAGCATAAGTCGTCTCAAAACTTTGTTTGATACTCTCTCTCTCCTTTGAGTGCGCTCCGATACTCATAACTCCTTTGAGTCTGATGTTCGGACACTCTTTTGTGATTTGGAGATATTTTTCTATTGCTTCTTCAGGCATAAACCCATGTTTACTCTCCTCTTTTGCAGAGTTTATTTGGAGTAAACAGTTTAAAGTCATCTCTTTAGCGAGTAATTTCTTTTGCAGTTCTTGTGCGAGTTCTATGGAATCAAGTGCATGAAAGAGGCTAGGGGAAATATCAAGGAGATTGTTGATTTTATTTTTTTGTAAATTCCCGATAAAATGCCACTCTAAGGGTAAATCTTCTAGCTCTTTTGCTTTGGATTTTAGGTCTTGAACCTTGTTTTCACCAAAGGCACGCTGTCCTATCTCATAAAGAGCTTTTATCTCCTCTACTGTAGAGTACTTACTCACAGCTACTGTTTTGACGATATGGTGTCCACTTACATTTAAGCGTGCCGTCTCTACACGGCGTACGACCTCGTCAACGTATAATTTATATGCTTCATTTGTCATTTTTTATCCTACTAATCGTGTTATATCATTGAAAAGACCGAGTCCCATGAGTCCAAAAAGAATGACCCAGCCTCCTATAGTGAGGTTCATCACTACTTGTTCACTTGCTTCTCTGCGAAAGATGAGTTCATACAAATTAAACATTATATGCCCACCATCAAGAGCAGGAATGGGTAAAAGGTTTAAAACGCCCAGATTGACACTAATGAGTGCCGCAAAAAAGAGAACACTCATCCAGCCAGCAGCCGTTGCATCAGAAGTGAGCTTAACGATGCTTATCACACCTCCCAAATCTTTCGCAGGCACTTCACCAACGATGAGCTTTTTAAGCCCTGTAAATATCATTGTCGATGCAAAAACTGTTTGCTCCCTCGCATAAGAAAAAGTCTCCCCAAAGCTCAGCTCTAAAGGGTGGGTTACACCAGCACTACTTATGCCTATCATCTTTCTTTGTGTTTTTTCACCAAACATATTTGTTGCCATTTGAAGTTTTGGTGTGAGTACTTTTTGTTCCAAATAGCCATTGCGTTGGATTGTTAAAGCGAGTGTTCCTTGTGATGCAGATATGAGTTTTGCCATATCTTTCCAAGACTCTATAGCTGTGCCATTGATAGCGGTAATGGTGTCATTTGACTCGAGTCCAGCAACAAATGCAGGGGAATCTTTTACTACCGAACCAATCACAGGCGAGAGAACATTGGGAGAACCTAGTGCTATAAAAAAGTAGAGTATAAACGCAAGAATAAAGTTTGCTCCTGGACCTGCTAAGAGAATGAGTATCTTTTGCAGGGGTGTTTTTGTGGTGTAACTATCTGCATCATAGCTTTTTTTACTCGGGTCAGAATCATCTTGCCCTTTCATCTTTACATAGCCACCAAGCGGAATAGCAGAGATACTCCATTGTGTGTTAAACTTGTAAAAGGAAAAAAGTTTTTTTCCAAAACCGATACTAAAAACTTCTACAGAGACACCGACAGTTCTTGCCATGAGATAGTGTCCGAGTTCATGAAAGAAGATAAGTCCTGAGAGAACAAGAAGGGAAACTAACCAACTCATGCAATGCTCTCTTTTAAAAGGGCTTTTCTAAATCCCCAAAGGTATTCAGCACCCGAATAGAGTGTTAAAAATGTTGCAAACCAGAGAAGTTCCTCTCCAAAAGGCCAGTGCATAAGTAAAAATCCGATAGCTATCATTTGTGTAACTGTTTTGACTTTTCCAGCCATAGAAGCAGCGACATTGATACCTTCGCTTACGGCTATAGTTCGTATGCCGGTAATAAAAAGTTCACGAACAATGATAATATAAATTGCCCATGCTGAGGCTTCTCCCATCATCATGAGTCCAAGAAATGCAGCGAGTGTGAGCATTTTATCTGCGAGAGGGTCTAAAATAGCTCCAAGGAGTGTAGACTGGTTCCATTCTCGTGCTATAAAGCCGTCAAAAAAGTCTGTGGCACTTGCCAGCACAAAAAGAAGGGATGCAAAATAGTAGTTCCATGTAATGTCAAAACCATTGTTGGTAAAAAGTTCTGGATTGAGAATAACCCAGAACATAAGAGGTGCGAGTAAAATACGAAGTGATGCTAAAGCATTTGGTAAGTTAAGCAATAAAAAACCTTATTATAATGTGTATGTACTTGCCCAAATACCGTGAATGTTACATCCAGCATTGGCAGTGATGAATTTTGCATCATCAAGTTTAACTCGAAATGCAGTCGCTCCACGAGAGATTTCTGCTTCAAGTTCTGTTGTGCCTATAAGTTTTTTATCGACATATAAAGAGATAAAATCAATCCAATGGTTTTTGACACTCGGATGGATAATACCTTTTTGCCCTACAGTGATTTCAACAAGGGTATACCCATGTGCATCTTTGTTGCCAAGGGTAATTTGTGGTGTATGTTTCAACTCTGCTTTTGTAAGATGTTTTGGGTCTTTTGGCGTCATCAGATTACGATTTTTATTTGTATCGCTATGACATGATGCCATACTTGGACAGGTGGCATTTTTTGCTTGGGCAGTCACTGCCATGCCTAATGTTGCAAGGGCTGTGAGTTTGATTGCGTCTCTTCTTTTCATTTTATTATCCTTATGCTAAGTAGCTGTACATACTTGAACGACCAAATTTTTGTGCAAGCATTGGTGCTGTTGCACCTCTTTGGTTGGCGATTGTTTTATCTGCTCCATTATCAACGAGAAGTTTACAAAGTGCTGGTTTATCATCCATAATGGCTTCCATAAGTGGTGTCCAGCCTACACCGTCCACTTTGTCTATGTCTGCACCTTTTTTAAGGAGGAGTTCAACCATTGCTGTCTCTTCACGACGAATGGTAATGTGTAGCAGTGTCCAGCCATAATGGTTTTGCATATTTATATCTTCAAGTTCTTCGACAATAGCACTAAAAAGTGTATAGTCACTTTTATATACTACTTTTTCGATGGCTTCAAATAGGTCGTCAAACTCCTCATTGTAAGCTTTAATTGCATTTTGAGTTTCTTGTGAAAGTGAGTTTATTGTTTGCATGATTATCCTTTATCTAATTATATGTATAATTATACTGTGATTAATTTAATCAAGAAAAAATAATTTTTATTGAGTGGGATATTTCAGATACATTTGTTATAATACCTAGATGAAAATTGTTATACTTGATGATTCCCCTACCATTTTAATGTTTATTGAATCATACCTTGAAGAGTTGGGTGTGGATGAAAATGAAATCTTCTCTTTTGAGAGTGGTTTTGATGCTTTAAACTTTATAAGGCGTCAAGGTGCAGACATTGTTTTTAGTGATATAAATATGCCAAAAATGAGTGGTTATGATTTTGCGAGAAAACTCTTCATCTTAAAACCAAATCTAAAAAGTTCTACGTTTGGTATAAGTGGTGATGAAAATCGTGAGAGTTACCAAAGAATGAAACAAAATGGAGTGAAACGGTTTATCAAAAAACCAATCAATGCAGAACATTTTAACCATTTTGTCGCTCCAGAGATTTTGAAGCGACGAATGTTAGAGAGAAAAACTTACTGAAAAGAAGTTGCACCATCGACTACGATGACTTGACCTGTAAGCCAAGAAGCTGCATCTGAACAGAGAAATGCACAAGCACCAGTTAAGTCAGTTGCATCGCCCATACGACTGAGTGGAGAACGTTTGACAACTTCTGCTTTGACCTCTTCATAGTTAGGGAAAGCTTTGAGTGCATCTGTGTCGATTGGTCCACCACTTACTGCATTGACACGGATTTTTTTCTCACCGAGTTCTGCTGCTGCATATTTGACCATCGTCTCAACAGCTGCTTTGTTTGTTCCATGTCCTGCGTAGTTTGGAGTATAAACAAGATTTCCAGTAGAACTCATAGAGATGATACTTCCCCCACCATTTTTTTCCATGCGTTTCGCTGCTTCTTGCGCACCAACAACAAAGGCTTCAACAGTTGCTGTGTAAATGTTACCAAGACCTTTTGGTTTGAGACGCATAAATGGAGCAAAGCCACCGACAACAGCACGACCAGAAATGATAGCATTTGAGATGAAAAAGTCAAGTCTATCGAAATCTTCGTCAAATTCTTTGTAAACATCTTTATATGTTAAAGGTTCTAAAATATTGAGTTTATAAGCTTTTGCTTTGACACCATATTTTGATGCGATATCAGCAATGATTTCAGTTGCTGTATCAGCAGATGAAGCATATGTAAATGCAACATCACATCCTTTTGAAGCAAATTCATAAACGATTGCTTTTCCGATACCACGAGTACCACCACTAATAAATAAAACTTTGCCTTTAAAATCTTGCATTCTTATAATCCTTTTATGTCGTAATTTTTCATTACTTCTTCAATTTGCTTCATATTTGCACTACTTGGAGGTACGAGAGGGAGTCTATACTCTAAAGTCTCAATCAATCCTGCGATATACATTGCTGCTTTTACAGGAATAGGGTTCGCCTCGCAAAACATAACAGAATTAAGAGGGTAGAGTTTATCGTTAATCGCTTTTGCTCCAGCAAAATCACCTGCTAACGCAAGACGAACAAGTTCTGATTTTAAATCAGGCATGAGATTTGATGTGACAGAAGTAATTCCAGCACCACCATTGGCTAAAATAGGGTAGTCAATCGCATCATCACCAGAGAAAACTTTTAACTCAGGTCTACGAGATAAAAGCTCAACTGTTCGCTCTAAGCTTCCAGTTGCCTCTTTGACCCCATAGATATTTTCTACATCATCAAAAAGTCTGATGGTAGTATCTGCTGAAATGTCTACTCCTGTACGACCTGGAACATTGTAAAGCATAAATGGAAGTTCAGGGACTGCATTTGCTATTGTCTTGTAATGTTGATAAAGTCCCTCTTGCGAAGGTTTATTGTAGTAAGGACTTACAGAAAAAATAGCATCAACACCAGCACTCTGTGCATGTTTTGCTATCTCTATCGCTTCATGTGTTGCATTTGAGCCTGCACCTGCAAGTACTTTTGTGTGTGTGCCTTTACAAACTTCCACAGCAATCTCAATACAGCGTTTATGCTCATCATGTGTAAGAGTTGCACTCTCTCCCGTTGTTCCCACAGGACAAACTGCATCCATGCCATTGTTAATTTGACGTTGAATAAGAGCAGCATATGTCTGCTCATCTAGTGTTCCATTTTTAAATGGAGTAATTAATGCGGTTGAAGAACCAGTTACTAAATTCATTTGTTAAGACCTTCATAAAATAATGGCTTATTATATCGAATTTTGTTTAAATAAGCAGATTATTTTTGCTCAGGCTTTTTTAAAATGAGTGTTGTTGATTTATCAAAATTGAAATATTTTTGTGCAATTTTTTGTACTTTTTTTGCAGTTATCTTTTCAACATCATCTTCATAGCTTAAAAGAGGGCGGATGTCCCCACGAACTAAGTAACTTCCAAAGAGGTTTGCAACACTTGTAGAACTCTCAAGAGAGTGGATAAAATCTGCTTTTGTATTGATTTTTACTTTGTCAAGCTCTGCTTGTGTCACTTGTGTTGTTTTCATTTTGTTTATCTCTTTGATAAGCTCTTTCTCTACATCATTGGCTTTAATTCCTGGATTACAACTTGCTATAAAGATAAAAAGTCCAGGGTCTGTATTTTCCATATTGTAAGCATAGATACTATTGACAAGTTGTTGTTTCTCTACGAGGTTTTTGTAAAGTCTTGAGCTTTTTCCTGAGTATAAAATTTCGCTGATAACACTCAAAGTTATTTGGTCTTTATCTTGAAAATTCGGGATATGAAATGCAATAGCAAGCATTTCAACTTCACTCTCTTTATGGACGATAACACGCTTTGCACCATCTTGTTCAGGTTCGACAAATTTTACTTTTGGAACTTTTACTTTGTTTTTTATCTTACCAAAGGCTTTTTTCGCCTCTTTAAAAACTTGTTTTGGATCGACATCCCCAGTAACCATTAAAAGTGCATTGTTTGGTTGGTAGTAGGTCGCATGAAACTCTCTAATGTCATGTATGCTCCAAGTACGAATGTCATTCATAAAGCCAATAGGGGTCCAGTGGTAGGGATGGTAAACATAGGCATTGTTAAAAAGTTTAAAGTATAAAAGCCCCATTGGACTATTATCTGTTCTCCAACGGCGTTCTTCTGTAACAACATCGCGTTCTGGTTGGAACTCTTTATCTTTAAGATTGAGATTTTGCATGAGTTCTGCATAGAGGTGGAGAGAGGTTTTTAAGTTGTCACTACTTGACTTGATATAGTAGTGGGTGTAATCAAAACTTGTAGAAGCATTGTTGACTCCGCCAATACTTTTGACTTCTTTGTCAAATTCACCCGCTTTGAGGTTTTTACTTGATTTGAAGTTCATATGCTCAAGCATATGGGCGATTCCTGTTTTTCCCATGACTTCGTTACGACTGCCAACTTTATAAAAAATATCTGTACTAATGACATTGCTTGCATTTTTGAGTGGGATTACAACGATTTGTAAGCCATTTTTGAGAGTTTTTGTTTCATATTTTGGTAAAGATGATGCCATAAGGGTTCCTAGTGTAATTAAAGTGAGTAAAAAGAAGCGCATTATTTTCTATCGCTTCCTATTGCTTGTGTGATATTTGTGAAGCCATCTGCTTGAAGGAGTTGTATGAGTTCTTTGTTCATTTTCATAATCATATCAGGACCATGAAAAACAATACCACTCAAAATTTGTACCAGTGAAGCTCCCGCTTTGATTCGTTTGTAGGCTTCTTCTGCAGAGTCGATACCACCTACAGAGATAAGCACGGTTTTTCCATAGAGTTCTTCAGCGATAGCGTCAAAGATTTTGAAACTTTTTTCTTTGAGGACTGCACCACTAATGCCCCCTTTGTTTTGTGGGTTTTTGACAAGTGAATAATCTATGGTAGTGTTGGTGGCAATGATACCATCAGCCCCTTTTTCAACTGCCATTTTTGTTAGGGTTACAGCATCTTCTATCTTCATATCGGGAGCAATTTTGAGTAAAATGGGTTTGTCTGTAAGCTTTTTTGCTGTTGTAAAAAGTTTTGAGATAAATGCTTCATTTTGTAAATCACGCAGACCAGGAGTGTTTGGTGAAGAGATGTTGATAACAAAGTAGTCGCCTAAACCTTGAAACGATTTGATGAGGTGAATATAATCGTTGAGTGCTTCTTTTTCAGGCGTTGTTTTATTTTTCCCAATATTGATACCGATAGGTGTGGAGTAGGGGTATCTTTTTTGGAGGCGTTTAACAACTTTATAAGCACCATCGTTATTGAAACCCATGGCATTTTGAATGGATTCCTCTTCTATATGGCGAAACATTCTTGGTTTTGGGTTGCCCGCTTGTGGACGAGGAGTTACGGTACCTATCTCTGTAAAACCAAAGCCTAGGAGCTGGATACCACGTATCATGGTTGCATTTTTATCAAAGCCGGCACCGAGACCGATAGGATTAAAAAATTCACGACCAAAAATTTCTTGTTTTAACACATCACTTGTGATAAAGTGCGAAGCTAAAAAAGAGTTAAATGGAATCTGACAGATGTTTGGTAAACGCAAGACACATTCTGCAAGATGATGTGCATTTTCGGGCTGAAGTTTAAAGAGTAGGGGTTTGATGGCTGAGTAATTAATCATTATTTTGTATAGCCTCATTAGGAAAATTTACGAGATTGTACTAAAATAATGCTAACAAACGACTAAAGAATATGGCGAGAAAATAAGACCTGAGTCAAAAAGCATCATAAAAGAGTTTCTAACATGAAGACCACCAATTTGAGTTTTATCAACTTTACTAGATTTAATTAGCTCACAATTTAAGCAATATTTTGTATGTTATATAAGAAATTTGACAAATAACACACAAAATGTTCAGTTATTACACCAAATAGTACAATAAACACATACTATTTTTAAGAATAGCAGTGTAAATTGTTCAATATTGTCATGTTTTAACAAATTTAGATGATATAGCAAAAGAGAGAATGCTTAATTTAGTTTCTTTACTTGCAGAAGCAAGAAAAAAGTATGAAGTAGTTCTTGTAACATCAGGGGCTGTTGCAGCTGGATACACTGCACTTAAACTTGATAGAAAGAGGTAAGTAAGCGAGTTTTAGCCTCTGTTGGACAACCGATACTTATGAGTAGTTATAAAAATAAATTTGATATTTTTAATGTTGATATAGCTCAAATTTTATTAACAGAAGAAGATTTTGATTCAAGAGTGCATACAAAGATTTTTCAACAAATTATAGATAGAACTCTAGAAAATAATATTTTGCCTATTGTAAATGAGAATGACATTTCTACAACACCTGAACAACTTTTCGGAGATAATGACCAACTCTCAGCACATGTCGCACATTATACTAATGCCGATATACTTATAATCTTAAGTGATATTGATGGATATTACGAAGAAAATCCAAAAACAAATCCAAATGCTAAAATTCGAAAACTTGTTTCTGAAATTAAAGATAAAGAGTTAGAACAAGAACACTCACCAAATAATGAATTTGCAACAGGTGGAATCGTTACAAAATTAAAAGCTGCACGGTATATGATGAACCATAATAAAGAGATGTTTTTATGTAATGGTTATGATTTAACATCAGCTAAATAGTTTTTATTTGAATGTAAAAATACACAATGGTCTTTGGCATTTGTAAATCATGCAGAAAAATTCATCGTAGTTCAAGTATTTCAAGAACAAAATAAGAATAAAGTTTATAGTCCAGAGTGGGGAAATAAAACACAACCATCACATGGAGAGTGTAAAGAGTATATTGATTTAGTCAAAAATAGTAATTATACAGTTAAAGCGGTACAAGCAACTGGATATTTAGACACAACTACAAATACTTTTAAATTGACAGGTTATCATGGCTCTACATTATTTGATGCAAGATTAGAAATTGAAATGAATGGAGACATTTTCTTTTATCCCAAAAAAGATGGTGTCAACAATATCATCGACAAAAGAATCTAGAAAAAATTGTACTCCAAATAAGACTTGATTTCATAGATTATTTTATTTTTGATACAATATATAAAATACATTAAGGCTTTTAATGAACTATAATTTTGAATGGGATCCGACAAAAGCAAAGAAAAATTTATCTAAACATAAAATTAGTTTTGAAGATGCAACTTTAATTTTCAAAGATAAAAATTCTATTTCTATTTTTGATGAAAGTCATAGTGAAGATGAGGAGAGATGGGCTACAATTGGTTTGGATACTAAAACTCGGATACTTCTTGTAATTCATACATATATTTCGCTAGATAAAGATACTTACAATATACGAATTATTAGTGCTAGAAAAGCAACAAAGAATGAAACAAAATTTTACAATCAAGGATAAAAAATGAAAGATGAATATGACTTTTCAAAAGGTGAACGCGGTAAATTTTATAAAGAAAATGCAAAATTCCATTTACCTGTTTATTTAGATGCAAAATTAGAAGACTTTATATCTCAAATTGCTATTGAAAAAAACACCACAATCTCTCAAGTTGTAAATAATTTACTTTTTAAAGATAAAGAACTTATAGAACTATCAAGAGGTTAAATCTAACAAAACACACTATCCAATAAGTAGCCTAGTGGCGACTTATGGCTATATTCGACCGTTAGCATACATTCAAACATCTACTTACTAAAGTTAAAGTTCTATTAATGGGAACTACACTATAATACTCCCATGAGAATAATTTCAAAAAAGACATTAAAAGATTTTTATGAACAACCAAAATATCAAGATAGTAAAAGTGCTTTAGAATCTTGGCATAAAGAGGTTCTAAAACTAGATTGGAATAATCCAAATGAGATTAAAAAGATGTATCGAAATGCTAGTATCATTGGAAATACAAAGGTTATTTTTAATATAGCAGGAAATAAATATAGATTGATAGTTACCATAAACTATTATGCAAAAATTGTATTCATAAAGTTTATTGGAACACATAAACAGTATGACAAAATAAATATTAAGGAGTTATAAGATGAATATTAGACCTATAAAAAATGAAGAAGATTATACTCAAACATTGGAATATATCGAAAACTTAATGGATGCTAAACCAAACACACCACAAATGGATGAGCTAGAAGTCCTTACGACTTTAGTTGAAGCCTATGAAGAGCAACACTATAAGATAGAAGCTCCAGACCCGATTGAAGCTATCAAATTTAGAATGGAACAAGAGGGCTTAAAACAAAAAGATTTAGTTACAATAGTTGGAAGTAAGTCAAGAGTATCAGAGATACTCAATAGAAAAAGAAAATTAACTATTGAGATGATAAGAAATTTACATAAGCAACTTCATATACCAGTTGAGAGTTTATTTTTGGATTACAAAACAAATTGTGCTTAAATGCTAACAAAACATACGAGTCGCCACGTTTAAATTTTATTAACAATGATACCAATAGTAACAAATTTTCTAAAATTTATTCCACTTCAGCTACTTCTTGAGAGTTGAAATTCTCATCATATTTTTT
>JALUWV010000049.1 GCA_027019335.1 Sulfurimonas sp.
AAAATATGTGTTGACTTAACCCTTAAACATTCTCAAGCTTTAAAAAGAAAAATAAATATGAAAAAAAGGCTCAAAGGAATTCCCGTTGTTGATTAGTATGATGTACCATCATGTCGAAAGTGACAGATGTAGTAATGAGTTGGCAATATTTGAACAACATCTCGCATATATTAGTAAAAATTTTACTGCTGTTTTTCCCTCTTTCAAACAGCTCCCATACAAGCCAATATGCCTTGTTTTTGATGATGGCTATTATGATTTTTATAAATTTATCTATCCACTTCTTCAAAAATACAACTTAAAAGCACTCCTTGCTGTCACACCAAAATATATTCTTGATGATACCGATAAAGATGACTCAATCAGACTCGGATTTGAGCATAATGACCTTTTTAAAGAGTATAAAAATGCGACATTTTGTACCTATAAAGAGCTCAAAGAGATGCACGAAAGTGGAAATGTACAGATTGTTTCACACTCCTACTCTCATAAAAACCTGCTTGACAATGATACCAATATAGAAGAAGAACTGCTCAAATCAAAAGAACTCATAGAACAAAAACTAGGAAATAAAGTTGAAAGTTTTGTCTACCCTTTTGGAAAATACAACCAAACACTGCTCGATGAGACAAAAAAACACTACAAATATGCTTTTAGAATTGGGAATGCACTCAATAGAGACTTCCATGGCATCAATGGTGTTATTTATAGAATCGATGGTGATTTTTTAACGACACCAGATGCAATTTTTTCTTTCAAAAAGATATTAAAATTTCAATTAAAAGCACTCATAAAAAGCTTAACAGGAAATTAGATGATAACACATATCTCTGTAGTAGTTCTTACAAAGAACAACGAATCAACCATAAAAAAAACCCTGCAAGCTTTAACTGCCTTTGAAAATGTTGTTGTCTATGACAATGGTTCAAGTGATGCAACAATGGATATTGCAAAAGAATTTGCAAATGTCCATCTCGTTCAAGGTGCATTTAAGGGCTTTGGTTGGACAAAAAACAAAGCAGCCTCTTATGCCAAAAACGATTGGATTTTGATAATAGATAGTGATGAAGTTGTTGATAGCGAGTTATTACAAACACTACAAAAAAAAGCACTCAATAAACAAACTGTATATATTTTAAATTTCAAAGCGTATTATAAAGATATTCAAGTCAAATATTGTGGTTGGAATAATCAAAAGATCAAAAGACTCTATAATAAATCACTCACACATTATAATGACAATGATGTACATGAAGATATTATTACCAAGAACTTACAAACGCAAGAACTCCAAGGTAATGTTGAGCATTATAGTTACCAATCACTCGAACAGTTTATCAACAAAGCCAACAGCTACTCAACACTTTTTGCACAAAACAATGCAGGGAAAAAAAGTTCTTCACCACTCAAAGCTTTTTTCAATGGTCTCTACTCTTTTATCAAAACCTATATCTTTAAACGTGGATTTTTAGATGGCTATGTTGGTTTAGTCATCTCATTTTCGCATATGATTACTAATTTTTTTAAATACATGAAACTCTACGAGATCAACAAAGAATCACAATCGAAATAACTCTTTTTTCACTCTGTTAAAAATTTTTGTTCTTTGCTCTTTTTCAACAGGAAGCATATAATGTTTTTGTAGTTTCTCATCCCCTACACTCTTCCACCTCAAAGCACTTGCAAATTTTGAATCTCCAAAAAAAGTCATAGTCGGGCATCCTACTAAAGATGCAAGATGATAAGTCCCCGTGGAAGTACTCACAAAAAGTTTAAATTGACTGATAAGTTTTGCAAAATAAACAAGCCCATCTAAAGAGAGATAAAAAACAACATTTTCACCACTTAATCTCGCTTGCATCATTTCATACAAATCTTTCTCATCAGGTCCAAATGTCAAAACAACTTGATATTTTTTTGCGATAAGTACATTTCGTATCAAAATCTCATACTCATCTAAGTTCCAGTTTGCATCACTTGAACCCCCAAATCCTACATGAAAAGCGACCACTTCTTGTGTAATGTCATTATTGATACAAAAAACATCATAAATTTTTTGAGCATCATCGAACGTTAAAATAGGTTTGGTATACTCTAAATTTATTTGAGGAAAAAGAGCTTGTGTTAAGGCTAAGTTATACTCAAACTCTGCCATTTTAACTTCACTGCGTTTTTGCTTTACTCTTGTGTTATAAAAAATTTGTGCTATCTTTGTTGCAGGAGCAATACGTTGAGAAATACGAGCTAAAACTAAAGCCAATCCAACTCGGGTATTTGAAAAAAGTGTGATAGAAGCATCAATTTTCTCTTTTCTTATTTTGTTCGCAAGTGAAAAGATAGATTCTTTTCCATCATCAACTATGACCTCATCAATAAAATCACACTCCTTTGCAAGGGAAAAATTCAAAGGGGCAATACATACAATTATTTTATTGTTTGGATTATATTGTTTCAAAACAAACATCGCAGGAAGTGCAGTTATAAAATCACCAAGTTTATCAGTTCGGACTACTAAAATATTCATAAGGAAATTTTACCTTAAAAAGGATATAATTCGCCTTATGAAAGCACCATTCAAATGGGATAATTATTCCGACCAACCAGCACTACTCACAGATAAAGTATATAAAAAGAAAATGCGTCAAAAAGAGTTTGCTTCTTTACTCAAAACATATCTTCTTGCTCTTTTTATATTACCCTTTTCTCTCCTTGCTATGCCTTTTGTCAAACGCAAAGAGGTTGATTCAAGTCAATTTTTCTCTATGGGTGTTGATTTTGAGCGAAATCCACAAGAGACACTTACTCTTTTAGAAGAGCTTGAAGTAGAGAGTATTCTCCTGCGTTTTAAACTCTGGGAAATGAACAAACTAGAGGAATTGCAAACTTTTATAGGCAAACTCGAGAACAAACATATCACTTTGAAAATCCTTCAGGATAGAGAACATATAGAAGATTTACATCTTTTAGAGCATGATTTACAACTCATTTTTCAAACACTCCATACTTCTGTGGATGTCTATGAGATAGGTTCCACAATCAACCGCTCAAAATGGGGCTTTTTTTCTGTTGATGAATATCATAGATTTTATCAAGTTGCCTATAATTTACAACAAAATAAGTTTCAAGAGATTTGCCTCATAGGAAGTGGTGTCATAGACTTTGAGTACCATTTCACCGCACATACACTTTTTAACTTTTTCAAGTATCATTATGATGGTATAGCCTCACTTCTTTATGTTGATAGACGTGGCGCACCAGAAAATACACAAATGGGCTTTACTCTTTCTGATAAAATCGCTCTTTTAAGTACCCTTATTTGGCTCTCTCCTAAAACAAGCAATAAACTCTACATTACAGAAACAAACTGGCCACTCAGCGGGACTTCACCCTATGCACCGACAAGTGAAAAAGAGTGTGTTAGTGAAGATATGTATAGCGATTATATGTTACGTTTTCACTACTTAGCCTTTGCTTCTCAGCAGGTCGATGCTATTGCATGGCACCAACTCATCGCTGCTGGATATGGACTAGTAGATAATCGTGACAGCTTACATAAACGCAAGGCATTTGCAAGTTATAAGTTTATGGTACAAACCCTTAAAAATGCTCAATTTTTACGGCTCGATATTAAACGGGGTTATTATATTTTGCAATGCCTCATTAAGGAACAACTTTTACAGATTCATTGGTCACTCAAGCCTACTTCACTCCTAAACGAAGCTTCATTTGAAGTTTATTCGAGTGAGGGAAAACGTATAGAGGATAAAGAGCTTACTATAAGTTCAGACCCCATCTATCTCTTTATTACTCACTCAGTTGGAGAAAAAGTAAATTGTCTCTAGGAGAAAAAATGCGAATACTAATTATACTTCCAAATTGGCTTGGAGATGCTATTATGGCGACACCTGCCATAGAACTTTTAGCACAAAAGTACCCACAAGCAAAGTTTACCTTTCTTGGGAGTTATGTTTCCATAGAAGCACTCAAACATCATCCTTTATGTGAAAAAGCGATTATAGACACCACAAAACAAGCCTCTAACCGCTGGCTTGCTACTTACAACTTAGCAAATGAACTCGGTGAATTTTCTATGGCTATCACTTTTAGAAATCAAATCCACTCATCTTTGTTACTGCGTTTGACTGGAACTGTTGTTTGTATTGCACGACAATCATGGCACTCAAGATTTTTACTCTCACACACACCAAATATAAAAACAAAACAACACCTTGTCCAGCAGTATGCACAACTCGCCATGAGTAATCAAAATAACTTTACAGATACAATTCCACCACTCAAACTCTACATTACAGCCAAAAAATTCACTAAACCAAGCTTAGGCATAAATGCAGGGGCAACCTATGGAAGTGCTAAACGCTGGTACCCTGAACGCTTTGCACAAGTGGCTCATCAGTATGCAAAAGAGTACGACATCCTCATCTTTGGAGGTCCCAATGAAGTTGCAATGGCACAAGAGATAGAGGATAATCTCAAAAATTTAGGCACCAAAAACTATCAAAACCTTGCAGGAAAAACGAATATAGAAGAGTTGTGTTCGTATATCGGTGGCTGTTCTCTTTTTATTACGAACGATAGTGGTCCAATGCATGTGGCAGCTGCCTATCAAATCCCTACGATTTCTATATTTGGTCCAACAAGATATAAAGAAACATCACAATGGAAAAATGAAAAAAGTATGATAGTACGTCACGAGATGGAGTGTAGCCCTTGTATGAAAAGGGAGTGTCCCTTAGGACACCATAACTGTATGAAAGAGATTCAAGCAGAGGAAGTTATAGAAGCTATTGAAAAATTCTAGCAACTACATTGAATTTTTTCGATAGTCTTTGTAGTACTTTTTCCATCGACAAAATCCACAAGCTTCAACTCGCCTGCAAACTCTGTGCCTATCACCTCTTTACCTTCATAATCTCCCCCTTTAACAAGAACATCAGGAGCAATCATTTTAATCAACTCATAAGGGGTATCTTCCTCAAAAGGCACAACAAAATCAACCGCTTCTAAAGCGGCTAAGAGATAGGCTCTATCCTCAGCAATATTCACAGGACGAGTAGGTCCTTTGAGTCTCGAAACTGAAGCATCCGAGTTTAAACCTACTATCAAAATATCGCCAAAACTTTTGGCAATTTGTAAATACTTTACATGACCAACATGTAAGATATCAAAACAGCCATTGGTAAAAACAACTCTTTTTCCATTCTCACGACAATCACTCACAATATTTTCGATATCACTAAAACTTTTAATATGTGCATCAGAAGTACTTTTATGCAGACTCGCTTCATAGGCTTCTATCTCATCTATACTCACAGTAGCCGAACCAATTTTACCAACAACTACACCCGCAGCAAGGTTTGAAAATGATGCTGTTTCTTGTAAGTTCAAGCCCGTACTCAAAGCAAATGCTATCGATGCTATCACAGTATCGCCAGCACCTGTGACATCAAAAACTTCTTTTGCAACCGTTGGAAAAATTTCAAGCTCTTTATCATAAGTTGCAATACCGTCTTCAGAGAGTGTTATCAAAGAGATATCTAAATCACACTCAGATTTGAGTTTTAACAGTGCTGCTTTTAAACTCGCATCATCTTTGATTTCTATTTGTGTTGCAAGTATTGCTTCTTTTTTATTGGGTGTTAAAAGGTAAGCACCTTTATATTTTGAAAAGTCACTTCCTTTAGGATCTACTAGAACCTTTACATTATGCTCATTTGAGAGTTTTATAATCGCTTGTGATAAATCAGCTCTTAAAACACCCTTCCCATAATCAGATAAAATCACAGTGTCATAAGAAGCGATGTAAGGAGCAAGAGAAGCTATAATTTTACTCACAGATTCCTCAGTAATATCTTCTTTACTCTCTTTATCATAGCGAATAATCTGCTGACTCACAGCAATCACACGACTTTTTTTAGATGTTTTTCTTTGCCTTTGCACTATAATATTTTTGCAATTAACATTAATGGCATCCAGCATATCTAAAAGCTCTTTGCCCTCTTCATCATCCCCTATCACACTACATACACTTACCTTTGCACCTAGTGTGTGTAAATTGTTGATGACATTGCCTGCCCCACCTAAAACCGTTGTCTCTTTTGCAATATCGACAACTTGGACAGGTGCTTCAGGAGAGATGCGTTCACAACTTCCCCAAAGATAATGGTCTATCATCAAATCACCAATTACTAAGATATTGGGTGTTGCATCTTTTAACTTTTGCATCTATTTTACTTCTTCTTCATATATACGTATAATCTCAGGAACATATGCTTTAATCCCCTCTTCCATCTCAAATCGAGGTTGATACCCTAGCAACTCTTTTGTTGTTTCTATATTTGCTTCTGTATGGAACTGATACGACCCTATAAATGGATTTGGAATATATTCACATTGAAGTTTTGTTCCTAACTCTTTTTGTAAAATATCAACAATACTTTGAAAACTTCTCGCCTTTCCTGTTCCGACATTAAAAATGCCACTATTTCGTGGTTGCATCGCTTTAATATTCGCTTGAATAATATCCTCTATATAGATAAAATCACGAAGAATTTTATCACTATTTTCAAAAAGTCGAGGATTTTTTCCTGCTAAAATTTGGTGTCCAAACTGCAAGACCATAGAAGCCGTTGTATTTTTAAAATACTCTCTTGCACCATATACATTGAAGTAACGAAGACCTACTATCTTGATTTTTGTTTTTTTCATATATTCACGACTCAAATGATCCATACTGAGTTTTGAAAATCCATATACATTATTAGGAGCTTCACGCCCTACTCTTTGTGGAGATTCTGCATTTCCGTATGTAGCTGCTGAAGATGCATAAACCATATTTGCCTTATGTGCGACAGCGAGATCCAGTAAATCTTTATATGCATTGACATTTGTTTTAATCATCAAGTCTTGTTCAAGTGCAGTAGTATCAGAGATAGCAGCTTCATGAAAAATATAATCAAATTTATACTCACTCTCTAACCTCTTTAAAAGTGCTTTATCATTAATATCTCCACTAATGATTTCACCAGAAAAGCCTAGTAAGTTTTTAAAATGTCCAAAACTTTTCAAATTTCCATTCGATAAAGTTTCACCACTTCTAAAGCTATCTAAAACAACAACCTTTGCATGGGGATGTTTATTTTGAAAATAAAAGGCAAGGTTAGAGCCTATAAAACCCGCTCCACCAGTTATTAAGATTGTTTTGTTTTTTAAGTTGTCGTTTATATACTGCATTATTTCGCCTTACAAAAGTTTAAGTTAATATAATAATACCCATTAATACATTAATAAGTATTTAAGACGCAAACTAATATAATACTCCCGAAATATTATTTTAAGGAAATAAAATGAAAAAAATCGTTATCGCTTCAATCGCTTCTTTAGCACTTGCAACAGCTTCAATGGCTGCAGTAAATTCTCATGCATGTGCTGGTTGTCATGGTCAAAATTTTGAAAAAAGTGCAATGGGTAAATCTAAAATTGTTAAAGATTTAAGTCATGCTGAAATTGCTGAAGCTCTTAAAGGCTACAAAGCTGGTACATTTGGTGGTTCAATGAAAGGTATCATGAAAGGTCAAGTTGGTAGATATAGTGATGCTGATTTAGAAGCATTCGCTCAAACTATAGGAAAGTAATTTCAGAGAATCACCTTTACGGTGATTCGTTTTATTCTGGTCTATACTCTTTTTTCAATTTTTCTTTTTTTCTCTCTAACTTCACAGCATCATTCAAATCAGCTTCTGTATCATACTTTGTAGCATTCAAAAACTTCTCTTCATCATCAAACTGTCCATTTTTTACAGCCCATAAAAATGCTATCAATGCAAGTCCACCTAAAAATATTGAGCCTCCCAGCATCATTGCGATTAACCATCCATCCATATTTTTTTCCTTTAATTATTTTTCCATTTTAATTTTATACGCATTGAATTTCCTACAACAAGTAATGAGCTAAGACTCATCGAAATTGCAGCAATCAAAGGAATAATATATCCTCCCATTGCTAATGGAATTGTAATTCCATTGTAAATAAAAGATAATGCTAAATTTTGTTTTATAAGTCCATAAGTCGTTCGAGAAATTTTAAAAGTATCTTGCAATGACTCTAAAGAGTCGTTAAGCAATATAACATCACTCACATCCACAGCAATATCACTACCGCTTCCCATCACAATCCCAATATCTGCACTAGAGAGTGCTAAAATATCATTAATTCCATCCCCTACCATTACAACTTTTTTATTTTGAGTGTGTAGTGCAGTGATAAAATCAGCCTTTTGTTCAGGCGATTGTTCAAATAACACAGTCTCTATACCAAGACTTTGAGCAACACTCAAAGCTGCATTTTTGGTATCTCCAGTAAGCATTACAATTTCTATATTTTTCAATTGTAAATCTTCTACTAAAGATTTTGCCCCACTTTTGATACTATCTTCCAACTCATATATTGCTACTAACTTTTTATCTATTGCAAAAAAGAAAAGTGTTTTCTCACTCTCATGAGATATTTCAATCCCATGCATTTGCATGAGTTTTGCATTCCCTCCAAGCAGAGTTTTATTGTCTATAGTTGCTTCTATACCCAATGCTTGATGTTGTACAAAGCTATCAAAATTATAAATTTTAAAATCTTCTTCATGCACAAATCTACTCACACCCTGAGAAATAGGATGTTTTGAAGAAGATGTTAAGGCATAGAGTAAATTTTTATCAAATTTTTCTTTACAAATTTCTTTATGTACTGTAGGTTTACCTATCGTCAAAGTTCCTGTTTTATCGACAACAAGTGTATCTATTTTTGCCATAGTCTCAAGTTGTGCGGCCTCTTTAAACAGAATACCCCGCTTCGCACCAATACTTAACCCCACTAAAGTAGCTACAGGTGTTGCAAGGGCTAAAGCACAAGGGCAAGCAATAACAATAACAGAAATCCCCACCATGAATGCAACTTCAAAACTATGTGGCCAGAACCACCATACAGCAAAGGTAAACACAGAAAGTAGTAAAATTATTGTAGAAAAATACTCTGATAAAGTATTTGCAAGTTGCTCAATCTTCGGTTTTTTAGCCATTGCATTATCGAGAAGATGTACCAAATTAGAGAGTGTTGAATGCTCAAAATCTTTACTTGCTCGAAAATGGATATCTGCATCTATACTTACAGTTCCACTAATCACACTGTCTCCACTTTCTTTATGTATAGGTTCACTTTCTCCTGTTAAACTTGATTCGTCAAAAGATCCAGACCCTTTTATAATTTCACCATCGAGAAGAACTTTTTCTCCTGATTTTACAACAACAATATCTCCAACTTTTGCCTCAGTTAATTTACAAGGTATGATACTGTCATTTTGTAAAATATGTATCTCACTTGGGATATGTTTTCCCATAATGTCTAAAGTATCTGCTGCGTTTTTCTTGCTCAGTACCTCTAAAAACTTGCCAATAAGTACAAATGTAATAATCATACTCACTGAATCAAAATAGGCTTCACCCTCCTTAAACAGGGTAATATATATAGAATAAATATATGTAAGTGAGGCACCAGTAGCTACAAGGATGTCCATATTGACAACTTTAGTTTTTATACCAAAGTAAGCACCACGAAAAAATATCCAGCCACTATAAAATAGAACAGGTGTTGAAAGAATCCATTCTGCAGTATTTAAAATAGTTTTAATATCTTGTGCCATTCCAGAAAAATAGCCAGCATATTGTGCCACTGCAATCCACATAATATTCATCGATGCAAAAATAGCTACAGCCATCCGTAGATAATAATCTTTTCTTTCTTTATTTGCATGGGATTCTTGAATTTGTGCATCATAAGGATAAGCATTGTAACCAATAGCACGAATCATATCAATTATTTGGGATAGTTTTGTCACTTCATCAGCCCAAACAATATTTGCTTTGTTATTTGTAAAGTTTATATTTGCTTCTACAATTCCATCCATATTGTGTAAAGCTTTTTCATTGAGCCAAACGCAAGCAGAACAATGAATACCCTCTATAATGAGAGAAACTTGACGAAAACCATCACTATTCATTTTCACAAATCTATCATAAAATGCAGGTGCATCAAAATTAGAAGAGTCTTCATACTGCTCAGTTGGTGGTGTGAGTTGAATATTGCCAGCTTTAGCATAAAAACTATCATACCCTTCATCTGATAAAAGATGAAAAACACCTTGACATCCATTACAACAAAAGTAATGTCCATCATCGCTTATCATCACCTCTTCATGAAATTCTAAATGACAATGACTACAAGCAACTTTATTCGACAAATTCAAATCTTCCCATATTTTTATTTTTTACCAATTTATTCCATGGTTTTACCAATCCATTCATACAGATAAAGACACCATTCTCTTGTACAGCTTGTGCAAAACCGATTGCCATTCCTAAATTGAGTGATGCCTCTATAGTATCTATTGCAAAAGGTTGCATTGCCCCTGTCAAAACAATCTTTCTATCATCAAAAACTTCAGATAAAAACTCGGCACTTATATCCATAGTATCAGTTCCATGTACAATAACAAAAGTATCATCAGTTGATTCTAAAATGATATTTGCTAACATCTTTCTATCATTACTGTCCATCTCTAAACTATCTTTATATACAACACCAGCAAGTCCATACTGAAAATATACACTTTGCAGTATCTCTTCAATCGCTTTATTATCGTAAGGCACTTCTAAGGATCCACTAATAGGATTGTAGCGCTTATTAAAGGTTCCACCACTATTTAAAATTAACATTTTATTTCCATATTTCTTCTAATTTGGAGACTATTTTTGTCGCCTTTGATACTCTTATAGTTTCATTTGCATCAAATAAATATGTTTCTTGTAATCCTGCATTGAGCCCTGCTTTAATATCTCGTTCTTTGTCACCAACCATAATCGATTGTTTCAAATCAATATCATACATCTTCGCTGCTTCTAAAAGCATACCAGGTTCTGGTTTTCTACAAATGCACTTTCCACTTATCGCGGGATGATGTGGACAAAAATAGACATCATCAATAACAATCTCTTCTTTTAAAAATTCTGATTTCATCCATGCTGTTAGGAGATTAAAATCTTTTTCAGTATAATATTTTCGTGCTATACCTGATTGATTTGTGACAATAATTACATAATAATCTAAATCTTTATAATGGCGAACAAGGTCAAAGATTCCATCTATAAAAACAAAATCTTCTTTCTTGTAAAGATAATTTATTTCTTTATTTATCACACCATCACGATCTAAGAAAAGTGCTTTTTTCATCTATACTACACTAACACCATCAGCAAATATCTCTTTTTCTATAATATCGCAAATGATATGTCCAATTAATATATGTGATTCTTGAATACGTGGAGTAGAATCTGAAGGCACTATAAGGGCTATATCAGCTAATTTTGCCATCTCTCCACCATCACGACCAGTTAAAGCAACTGTGAAAATTCCCTTTTTCTTTGCTGATTCAAAGGCTTTAAGTATATTGATTGAATTACCAGATGTTGAAATTCCTATAAAAATATCACCCTCTTGTCCCATTCCTTCAAGCTGACGAGAAAAAACTTGATCATATCCATAATCATTCCCTATTGCTGTCAAGTTAGAAGTATCCGTAGTAAGTGCTAGAGAAGGTATAGAAGGTCTATCAAATCCATAACGCCCTACAAGTTCAGCGGCGATATGCTGTGCATCTGCAGCACTCCCACCATTTCCAGCTAAAATAGTCTTTTTATCTCCACGATAAAGTGCAACACATTTTTGTGCGACTTCCTCAATTTTATTGAGCAAATCTTCATTTTTATATATTACTTGTTTTGTTTCATATGATTTTTTTATTTGATCTTTTATATAATTTTTCATAAAATATTCCTAATAATAAGTTTGTCATAATAACATATAAAAGGTATTAAAAAAGTTAAATAAAAGATGAAATAAACATAAGAGAGGAAAAAAGACGAACTAGGCAGCGACCTACATTTCCACACCTGAAAGATGCAGTATTATCAGCGATGAGGGGCTTAGCTTCTGGGTTCGGAATGGGACCAGGCGTTTCCCCCTCTCTATAGCCACCTAGACAAGTCAAATACAAGAACACCTAGATGTAATTGTATTTGACTTGATAAAGTCTTAATTGAGTGAGTGTATCATAAGATACAGTTCATTATATATCAATTGTTAAAGTCAACATAACTAAATAACCACTAAACACATCTCTTATTTGATGTTACACAGAAAAGAATTTAGTTCTTTTCTTGTGCTCGCCAGTTAGGCGTCGTACACTAAATAAGATAGTGAACGCTAGTAATCTAAATGAATAGATTAAAAAAAGACAAACGTACTATTAGTACTGGTCAGCTAAACACCTTGCGGTGCGTACACATCCAGCCTATCAAGCTTGTAGTCTTCAAGCGTACTTCAGGGATTGTTCATCTTGGAGTTGGCTTCCC
>JALUWV010000050.1 GCA_027019335.1 Sulfurimonas sp.
CTAAAGAAATAGCGATATTTACTGATGTTGTTGATTTTCCAACCCCACCTTTTCCTGAACTTACCATTAAGAAGTTTTTCACTTGTGGTGCAATGTTCTTGCCCTTAGATGAACTCTCTCTTGGCATTACTGGTGCTTTTACATTACAAGTAATGTTCTCTGCACCCTCACGCATTAATTCAGCTGTTGCCTCATCTTTGATTTGTTGTGCAACTTCTGGAGCAGATGATGTGATGTCTACTGTGAAGCTTACATCATCGCCATTGACTACGATATCTTTTACAAAACCAAAAGTAACGATATCTTTGGTAAAACCTGGATACATTACTTTTGAAAGTGCTGATTTTACATTTTCTTCAGTCATATTAAATTATTTCCTTTGTTCAGTATTTTAATTCGGGGATTATATCTAAATAAGACAAATATTGTCTTATTTAAAATAGTCAGTTCAAGTATTTAAGTTTTAAGCAACTGCGGCAGCTTCTTCTTTCTCTTTTGCTTCTGCTGCAATCTGTGCAATCGCTTCAGGATTGTCCATAATCTCTTGTGTTATTTTGTAAGAACAAAATTTTGGTCCACACATAGAACAAAACTCTGCTTCTTTAAAGACATCTTGAGGGAGTGTTTCATCATGAAATTCTCTTGCTCTATCTCCATCTAATGCGAGTTCAAATTGTTTTTCCCAATCAAATGTATAACGAGCATCACTCATCGCATCATCAACATCTCTTGCACCTTTGCGTCCACGAGCAATGTCTGCAGCATGGGCTGCGATTTTATATGCAATGATTCCCTCTCGAACATCTGCTGCATTTGGGAGACCTAAATGCTCTTTTGGTGTTACATAACAGAGCATACTTGCACCATGCCAACCACCCACAGCTGCACCAATAGCAGAACTAATGTGGTCATACCCAGCAGCAATATCAGTTACAAGGGGGCCTAAGATATAAAAAGGAGCTTCATGACAAAGTTCTCTTTGAATCTTCATATTGCGTTCAATCTGATTGATTGGCACGTGTCCAGGCCCTTCTATCATTACTTGAACATTTTTCTCCCAAGCTTTGAGTGTGAGTTCACCGAGAACTTTGAGTTCACCGAGTTGTGCATCATCAGAAGCATCAGCTAAACAACCAGGACGAAGAGAATCTCCTAGAGAGAGACTTACATCGTATTTTGCACAGATGTCTAAAATCTCATCAAATGCAGTATAAAAAGGATTTTCTCTATGGTAGTGCATCATCCATGCCGCCATCAAACTTCCACCACGAGAAACAATTCCCATTTTACGTTTGGCAACTTTTGGCATAGTTTCAAGTAAGAAACCTGCATGAATGGTGAAGTATGAAACACCTTGTTGCGCTTGGCGTTCGAGTACTTCTAGCATTACTTCTATCGTTAGGTCTTCTATCTTGTTCCCAACATCATGAAGTATTTGGTAAATTGGCACCGTTCCAATAGGAATAGCAGAAGCATTGATAACCGCTTTTCTTATCTCATCGAGGTCTCCACCAGTAGAGAGATCCATTGCTGTATCTGCCTTGTACTTTTGAGAAACTTTCATTTTCTCAACTTCATCCTCTATGTCTGCAGCAATCGCTGAAGAACCAATGTTTGCATTGATTTTACATTTACTTGCTATCCCTATTGCCATTGGCTCTAAAGATGTGTGGTTTACATTTGCTGGGATAATCATACGTCCACGTGCAACCTCACTACGAACTAACTCAGGAGATAAATCTTCTATTTTCGCAACATATTCCATCTCGCCTGTAATAATCCCCTGTTTTGCATAGTACATTTGTGTACGGACAGGATCATTTTCGCGTTGTTTTAACCATTGTGATCTCATAATTTCTCCAATCTAGTTATATAGTTATAATGGAAATATAATCAAATAAAGTTAATCTAAGCTAAAAGCTTCAATGTGATAATATATTTTATCTATTATTTCTGTTAAAGATAAAAAAAGTTTCAAGGTGTATAATTTCGTAACACTTTTAAAAAAAGGACACAAATTGGCTCGTTTAACACTTATATTACTTGCTGCTGGGAGTTCTAGCCGTTTTAATCAAGATGTTAAGAAGCAATGGCTTCGAGTTGGACATAATCCTTTATGGCATTTTGTCGCAAATCGTTTCGAAACTACACAACTTTTTGAAAAAATTATTATTACGGCATCGAGTGATGATTTGCCTTTTATGCCTTATTATGCAGACTATACATTTGTAGAAGGCGCTGCAACACGACAAAAATCTTTACAAAATGCTTTAGCAGAAGTGCAAACAGAGTTTGTGTTAGTAAGTGATATTGCTCGTGCTTGTGTGAGTCTTGATTTTTTACATACTATAATAAAAGAAATTGATAATGCTGATTGTGTTGTACCGTATCTTCCTTTGAGTGATACAATCACATATGAAAATCAAACGATAGATAGAGACCATGTCAAACGCATTCAAACACCGCAACTCTCTCAAACAGCAGTTTTAAGAGAGGCTCTCTCTACGAAGCAAGAGTTTACAGATGAGAGTAGCGCGATTGTCGCTTTTGGTGGAAGACGTAAGTTCATTTTAGGTGAAGAAGATGCCCATAAAATTACCTTTGCAAAAGATTTACAGAAAATCCCATGTTTAAAGGCACCTTCAAGTGATATTTTGAGTGGCACAGGTTTTGATGTACATGCTTTTGATGTTGATGGAGATATGTGGCTTGGCGGTGTGCTGATAGAATCGGAGTATGGATTTAAAGCCCATAGTGATGGAGATGTTGCTATTCATGCACTGATTGATGCTCTTTTAGGAGCAGCAGGACTTGGTGATATTGGCGATATGTTTCCTGATAATGATGATGCCTATAAAGGGATAGATTCTAAGATACTTCTTGAAAAAGTTGTGACTAAAATCTCGCATTTAGGGTTTGAAATTATCAATGTCGATATTACTATCGCAGCACAAAAACCTCGCATTGGTAAGTATAAACTTGCTATGCGAAAAACATTGGCAAAGGTGCTTCATCTTGAGAGTTCAAGAGTAAACATCAAAGCAACTACAACAGAAAAACTTGGCTTTATTGGTCGAGGTGAAGGTGTGGGTGTGATTGCAAATGCAAATTTAAAATATTTTGATTGGACGAAGATTTGAAAATACTGATTATAGAAAACGAAATTTATTTAGCACAGAGTATTGCTACAAAACTCGGTGAACAAGGACATATTTGTGAAATGTGTACCTCTACAAAAGATGCTATCAAAGGCTCAAGTTATGATGTTGTACTTCTTTCAACAAATATTAATGGACAGGATTTTACTCCAGTTATAAAGGCTTTTAAAAAATCTATCATTCTTTTGATGGTTTCTTACATCAGTAATGATACTGTTTCAAAACCTTTGGCTCTTGGTGCAAAAGATTATATTTTAAAACCTTTTATGATAGAAGAATTGATTCGTAAAATAAATCACTATCAAGAGTTTGAAAAGCTCAAAAGTAGAAATGATGCGTATGAGAAGTATTTAACTCACTCTTTTTCTTCTGTGCCTCAAAATAAGGCTGTGGATAGTGTAGAATTACCACTCTTTATCTCTTCAAATTTTCAAAAATATAGTGATGCCTTTGCATTTGAGTATGCGAAGAATCAAGATATGCCTATCCATTTTCTCTCATTAAATGATATGTCTAGTATGAATGAAATCACACTGCTCCCGCAGAACTGTATTATATATATTATTGATTTTCAAGTTTTGAAAAAAAGTGAAAGAAAAACTTTCTGTTCTCTTATCAAAGATAAAAATATTATTGTGACAAGTAATGAAAAGATAGAAGATGTAGAACATCCTATTTTTGAGATAAAAAGTGAAAATAATGTTTTTGATAAAAATGAAATATTGCCGATAGAAGATTATGTGAAATATATTATCTTGAACTATCAAAGCAAATATCCTGATACAGAACTCTCAAAAAAACTAGGGATAAGTCGTAAAAGTTTATGGGAAAAACGCAAAAAATATGACATCATCAAGAAAAAATAAAACCCTTTTTATCGACAAAGAGGCTGCTTCTGCACTTGAACTTTTAAAAGATAATCTCTTATACCCTGCAACACACTTGATGGATGAAAAAACCTCTTTAGAGGTTCTTCAAACTGGTTGTATAGAGGGAAGTTCTTTTCCTTTCCCTTTTATCTTAGCACCTTCTGGAAAAGAGAATGAAAAAGTCTTACAATCACTCATAGCAGGTGAAGAAATTTTACTTATGTGCGAAAATGAGTTGTTTGCTACACTCATCGTTGATGAGGTTTTTGTGATTGACCCCCATGAAAGAATCAAGCATATTTATGGAACTGATGACAGTAACCATCCTGGTGTAAGATCGACACTTAAACGGATTGGTTCACTTGCTGTAAGTGGTGAATATGTCTTAGCAAACACTGCTCCAAATGCAAATAAACAAAAAATCCAAACAACAAAAAGAGTACTGGGTGCGAAGCATATTTCATCGCTTTTTATGGCGGCAAATCCTTTGCATCGAGCGCATGAGCGTTTGATACGCCAAGCATTAGATACCACCGATTTACTGGTAATTTTTTTACTCAAGCCTTATACAAAACAAAATTTGAGCTATGAATTAAGAAAAGAGTCTTTAGAGTACTTTATCAATAACTTCTTACCTAAAAATAGAGTTTTAGTTTTGCCTCTTGAGCATAGTTATATATTTGCAGGTTATAGTGAGATTATGATTGATGCGATAGTTGCAAAGAATTATGGGTGTGACCAGCTGACGATTGGGCGCAATCATGCAGGGTTGGGTATGTTTTATGACTCTAATTCTAACAAATCTATCATCGATAACTTTCGAGGGATTGATATAGAGATTAGTATCTCGAGTGAATATGTTTACTGTAATAGATGTACGACATTAGTGAGTACACATACTTGCCCCCATGGACAACATCATCAGATTTCTTATCATGCTGATTCTATTTTAGAACTTTTAGAGAGTGGACTTTTACCACCAGCTGTTTTAATGCGTAAAGAGATTTCTGTTTTTCTTCTTTCAAAACTCAAACCAAATCGTTTTAAAAATCTTGAAAAACTTTACTCAGATACTTTCGCTGTGGAAGGACTGTTAGAAGAACACAGTGAAAAAGATTTTTATCTTGAACTTATGAAACTTTATCAAACTACTTCACTTACTTAGGAAATACTATGCCAAACTTCTTTTTAACATTAGGGCTCACAAAACTTTCTCCCAAAATAGCACAAGCACTTGCTGCATTTATAGCACTATTTATTGCTCTTTTTATTCTTATCTATTTAGATACCAATACACTTTTTCTTGCCACAATTCTACTATCCATCATAGCCATTCGTGCGGTGAACAGGTATGAAGAGAGTGGGGGAGAGCATCATAATTCTCATATAGTGATAGATAAATTTGCGGGAATGGGATTTGCCCTGAGTGTTGCCCCTGCATTTGGTGTTTCTCTCTTGGAGATTACAAATTTATCGAATGGATTTTTAGTACAAGCCATACTTTCTTTTGTTTTTTTTCTTTATTTTGACAGAGAAAAGCACTCTATTATAGGAAGACTTAGTCGTGAAGGAAAAGGGGGAATCGCTGTTGTGGGCGATGATGTGCTTGCTGGATTTACAGCAGGAATTGTAAGTTCTCTACTGTGGCAATCTTTTTTAAAGCTAAGTGTGTTTATTTCGTAATGAGTGTAAAAACTTTTTGAGTAAGTGTGTCGATTAAATCATCATAGCTTACATAGTTTGCACCCAGTTCGATGGAACGTTGTTTGAGGGGTGAAATTTGTTTTGTATTTTTCATATCTAAACAAAGGGTAGGAAGTCTGCTTATCATCTCAAATGAACGCATATTTGAGAAATCCATGACAACATCAAATGTTGAAAAATCAATCTCCATCCCTTCTGCAATACGGTTTATATCTGCATTGTTTATTTCAACTTCTTGGGTAAATGTCATGAGGTTTTCTAAAGAGTCGTTAAAGTAAGCAACCTCGAAACCACATGCTAAAAATGAGAAAGCTTTTGCATAATGATTGGTGCCTATGATGGCTATCTTTGCTGCGCGCATATCTTTAAGATATTCTGTAAGAACACGCACACTAAAGATATCTCCTCTTAGGCTTTTGTCCTCTTTGTAGATAATATCACACATTCCGCTACGTTTTACCATTTCATTGGCATTGTCAAGCAGTTCAACAACATCTGTGACATATTCACTTGAAATGACAGCACCATTAACATGGGACTCTTTCATATTTGAAACTGTAAAATATAAATCGTCGGCACGAATATTCATAGGAATCATCATGGCATCTTTTGCATTTTCTTTGAACTTTTTGTTGAGTACTGCTGAAAATCTACTGACTCCAGCATGTTCGCCAATATAGCCAAAAAGGGTTGTTTGTTTTGAGATTTGGTTGTCGTTGTTCATCATATTATTTTATTCCCCAGAGGGCTTTTGCCTCTTCTTCTTCTATTTTACATCTGTAGCAGAGTGTATCGTTACTATTCGTACTAAAAACGGCATTACATTCGTCACATCTTCTTACATTAAATCTCAGTAAATTTTGTACAGTTGGCTCAAAAAACTCTTTGACATTGTAAGAGCTAGAGAGTGTAATGGCATCAGGTTCACAAACATCATGACAGATATGACATTTTATACACATAAAAGGGTCAAAATCTATCTTTGAGTTTTTCATATCTGATGTGAGCGCACCTGTTGGACAGACTCTGTAGCACATTTGACAAGCTGTACATTTTTCTTCATCCATCAGTTTTTGTGAGGTGAAACTTACTTCATTTGCATCTATAATATGAAACTGGCTTGGTTTTTCTACACGCTTTATGGCTGTAAAAAATATTTTTCGTCGCTCAGTAATTCTTTTTTTCTTTAAGAGTGCAATATCTTTGTTTTGCAGTGTGTGTTGGATGAGTTCATCACTTGCTTTGGTTACTTCACTCTCAAATTCATGTTTGACTTTTCCGACAGTTTCAAGGCTTACAGCATTTAAAAAATCTCTCCGTTTACTGATAGAATCTTCTTTGACAAACGCAACATCTTCAAGTCGTAACTGTGCTTCATTTTCCATAGCTTCTAAGATATAACTTGCCTCTTCTTGATTGGCAAGGATTTGCTTGTGGCAAGTATGTGCAATCTCACAACTCTCACAATGCCCCGTATCTAAGACAACATCTTTTTTTAAAATTGCGATAGATATAAGTGATTCTACACTTAATGCAGCAATACAGGGAACATTTTTTTTACATGAGATGAGATTATCACTATCTTCCATAAATTCAAAGAAAAAATTTGTAGCACTAAAGTCATCTAAAGAGAGTGCTTCATTGGGACAAACCCCATCACAAGCACCACAAGCAACACAGGAAGAAAAATTGATTGCAGGGAGGGGAGAATCTCCTACGACTATCGCATTTGTAGGACAGACTACTTCACATTTGTTACATGCACTCTCTACACTTAAAGAGCGTACACATTTACTAGCATCGAGTTGAATTAAAGACATATTTTTACTTTATAAGAAATTTATCGGATTATAGCTTATTTTCATTATAGATAGATAAAGAAGGAAAGGCAAATTCTAAATTATTCTTTTCAAAGATTTTCATGATTTGGTGCATAACATCTTCTTTGACTTCCAACCACTCTTGCCAATCTACACTTTTTGAAAAACAATAGACTAAGATATTCATACTTGAAGGTGCAAACTCATCAAGGTATACGAGGAGTGTTTTCTTCACACCTTGAAAGTTATCTTTAGAAATGAGTTTTGTTCCTCTTACTGCTTTGTAGGTGTATTTTGTATTTTGGGTCGCTATACCAGGGTGTTTATCGAGCATTGTTCGTATTTGAGCGATAGCATTTTGAATGTCTTCACTTCTGGAATCATACTTTACTCCTAGACTCATTTTTATACGCCGTCCAAGGACTCTTCTGTTCCAGTTTTTCACTTCCATCGTTGCAAAGTTACCATTAGGAATGGCTATGAGGGCATTGTCAAATGTTCTTAATGTTGTCACTCGTAAACCTATTTCAACCACAACCCCTTCATTCTTTCCGACTAAAATCCAATCGCCTTGTGAAAAGACATTACTAAACAAAATAGAGAGAGTTCCAAAAAAGTTTGAGATAGTATCTTTTGCTGCAAATGCAACAGCAAAACCACCAATCCCAAGCCCAGATAAAACAGCGGTAAGATTTACCCCTGCAAAATAGAGTACAATAAGTATTCCCATAATTAAAATAATAAAATTAATAATTTTAATACCAACATTGACCATCTCATTTTTAACATTACTCTCATGTGTGAGATTCGCAAGTTCAATACGAGCAATAGTATTGAGCATTTTATAGACAATGTATGTGAAGAAAACCCCATAAGTCATATTAAATACTTTTGCAACCATTGTAAGTGTGCTAAAATCATTGTAAACATAAATTATCATATTGACATTGATGACTAAGACTAAATAATCAAAGGGCTTATAAAGTTTATGCATAATCTCTTTAGAGTATTGATTGAGAAACTCTACAGTTACTATATATTTTTGGAGTATGAGTTCTGTAAGTTTTCTAAAGAAGTAGATGATAAGACTTAATCCTAGGATAAACAGAATTTTTACGACACTTAAACCATAGCTTTGAAGAAAAGAGTTCAATACTGAGACACTTTCTATGCTATTGATATAAAGAACAACTGAAATAATATGATATGTTGTATATTTGTTGAGTCTATACATTTTATTTTGCAGTTTGTATAAATTGTTTATCATATCGCTATGAATCTCTCGAAGTGCATACAACTCTTTAATGTTGTTATGGAGTTTCTTTATGGTTGAAGAGAGAGGAGGTGTTTGTAAAAGCAGTTGGTAATTTTTGTCAAAAAGTTTCTTAGTTTGTAGGCTATTTGTAGAGACAATATCACTTAAAACTGCTTCAAATGTATTTATATCTTTTTTATCAAGGGCGAGTAAAACATCTCTTATCATGAGGTTTTGCAAGCGAATGAGTTTATAAGATTTGAGTTTTATGGCATCCCTGAGATAAGCATTTTTATTCCCCGCACTCTTGTTGATAGACATTGTTTTTTTTAAAGAAAAAATTTCTGTGTCAAATAAGTTTGGTTTTTTAATATAATTTGCTTTTTGTATCATGAGATTATCAATTAAATTATTATATGATTTCTCTTGTGCCGTCACAATATCTTGGATTTTTGCTTTTGTAATATTTGCTTCAGATAAAGCATAGGTATATTTTAATTGCATATCTATAAATGGAGTAAAATCTACTTTTGCTTGTGCATGTAGTCCAACAATAAATAGCAATAAAAATAATAATTTTTTCATTAAAAAATTGTTCCTATATTCCTTCAGCAATCATAGCATCAGCAACTTTTTTAAATCCTGCAATATTTGCTCCATCTACATAATTACCCGTAACACCATAATCTTTTGCGGTAAGGGCAACACGAGTACAGATTTGTTCCATTGTCCTTTTAAGTGTTTCATCAACTCTTTCAAATGTCCATTTTGTCATAGATGCATTTTGACTCATTTCAAATTCACTCACCGCAACACCCCCTGCATTTGCCGCCTTTGCAGGAGCAAAACAGATATTATGCGATAAAAAGAGGGCAGTCGCTTCTGGTGAACATGGCATATTTGCACCTTCTGTAACACTCACACAGCCATTTGAAATGAGGTTTTGTGCATCAACATCGCAAAGCTCATTTTGTGTCGCACAAGGAAATGCAGCATAACAAGGGATGTCCCATACAGCATGCCCATCATCAGGATACTCGGATACTGGAATATAACGAGCATCAGTATGTACTTTAATGTACTCTTCGAGTGAAGCTCTTCTGTTGAGTTTAATATCTTTTAAGAGGTCTAAATCAACACCAGAAGCATCATGAATTGTCCCTTTAGAATCTGTACAACTTACAGGAATTGCACCTACTTGTTGGAGTTTTTCTATGGCATGGAGTGCAACATTACCTGCTCCACTCACAGTACAGATTTTTCCTTCTAAAGACTCTTTACCTTCAAGTTCTAACATTTTTTGTGTAAAGTAAATAGCTCCATATCCAGTAGCTTCAGGGCGCATTAAAGAACCACCAAACATAAAAGGTTTTCCTGTTAAAACACCTTCATATGTAGAAGTAATTTTTTTATATTCTCCAAAAAGATACCCGATTTCACGACTTCCAACACCAATATCTCCTGCGGGAACATCAATACGTGGTCCAATATACTTGTGAAGTTCTGTCATGAATGCAGCACAAAATTTCATCACTTCAAAATCACTTTTTCCTTTAGGATTAAAATCACTCCCACCTTTGCCTCCACCAATAGGAAGTCCAGTTAAAGCATTTTTTAAAATCTGTTCAAAGCCTAGAAATTTTAAAATACCTTCATTGACACTAGGGTGAAAACGCAGACCACCTTTATATGGCCCTAAAGCATTGTTAAACTGTACTCTGTAACCAGTATTAACTTGAATATTGTTGTTATCATCAAGCCAAGTGACTTTAAATTTTATAATCCTATCTGGTACTACAAGCCGTTCTAAAATGGCATGCTTAGAGTATTTATCGTCTGATTCTAAAAGAGGAGCTATGGAGTATATGACTTCTTCCATTGCTTGGTAAAAGACTTTATTTTCTGCACAGTTACTGTTTTCAAATTTTTTAATTTCTTGTTCTGCTATTGACATTTTATTCCTTCTGTTTTTTTGTATATATTTGATGGATTTACTGAATAACAAACTCTGTAAAGTAAATCCCTTTGATTTTTCCATCAGAAATCATAGAGTTAAGCGTATCCATAATTTGCTGTTCTACTTTACTTTTGCCCTTTTTAGAAGATATCTCTTCTAATGTTTTTGAACTGAGTATGCGGATGATTCTATCTCTAAGGACTGCTGTTTTTGCATCAAGTTCTAAACTAAGCTCTTCACCTTCAAGTTCTAATGACATGGTTACTTTTAAGTATCTTCTTCCGGCATCACTTTTTAAGTTTACAGTAAAAGTATCTAAAGGATATAAAGTGCCTATATCACTAAGTTGTCGAGAATCATCTATCATACTAGATGAACTACTTTTTCTGTGCTTGACAGCTTTTTTTTCTTTTACTTGTGGTGCGGCTACTGCACTATCTTCTTCATCTGAACCCATAAGGATAAATGCCAAGACACCACCAATAGCAATGATAAGCACAAGAACAACAATAATAATTATCATCAGCATATTGCTAGATTTCTTTTCTTGTGGTGCTTCTTCTTCTTTTTTTTCTTCTTCAGCCATGCTGTTTCCTTGAAATGATTTTTATAAGTATTTTAGATAAATTGAGTAATATTTAAGGCTTTAATCATCTCTTCAAATATCGCTCCAGATTCACGATTGATATCTTCACCGTATTCTATTACAAGAACATCTTTGCCACTTGATACCGCCGTTGTATAAATCTCAGGTTTTATGGGATATTTCGCCACAATTTTATCAATTTCTTGATTAACTTTTTGTTTTTCAGTTTCATCGTCAAAAGCTATTGAAAGCCTTGAAAATTTTTCTTCACTTCTAAATTCTGCATCTAACATTAAAATCCTTCATCATTTGTCTCTGTAATTCTACAATAATTAAGATAAATTTAATACCATTCTAAAAGTTTTGTGACTTCATCCACAACAAATGTTTTTAAGTTCGTTTTTTCTAAAGGTTTTTTTGCCAACATTGCTTTGGATATATTTTGGAGTTGTGCCTCTTTGAGTCGGCTATCAAGTGCATAGACTTCTCGTACATCTCCTACTAAAGAGACTTCTCCGATGAAAATGGTCTCTTTTGAAATCACTCTATCTCGAAAACTACTTAAAATTGCGGCTAAGACAGCAAGGTCTGCCGCTGTTTCGGTAATTTTGATACCACCAGTGATGTTGATAAAAACATCATACCCAGAAAGTGGGATTTCTAATTTTCTCTCTAAAAGGGCGAGAAGCATATTTAATCGGTTGTTATCAAAACCTGTTGCTTGTCTTTTAGAATTTGGAGTATGGGACTCAGAAACTAAAGCTTGCACTTCAAGGATGATAGGTCGAGACCCCTCCATAACGACTGTGAGTGCAGAACCTGCTTGCTGAGAATCACGGTTGAAAAAACGCGAAGAGATATCCGTCGCTGAAACTAAACCTTCTGCTCGCATCTCAAACACTCCAATCTCACTTGTTGGTCCAAAACGGTTTTTAAAACCACGCAGGATTCTCAACTCTTGAGAACTATCGCCT